>NZ_JBTOLZ010000004.1:0-259991 GCF_054552075.1 Roseivivax sp. | reverse complement strand
TGGCGCACCGACTATAATCACCACCGCCCCCACACGAGCCTCGACGGGCTCACCCCGTGGGAATATCACCAACGGTCGAAAGGGGACCAAAACCTGAACAGAGCGAACTAAAGAACGCGGACTCTACGGGGAGCAGGTCAGAACTCCCACCGGTTCTATTCTCATCTGGCAAGGCAATTAGTCCGGCATTTTATTCCGCCCGCTACGGCGCGCTTACCGTCCCAGGCTCTGCATCGTCTGCCGCGTCTCGGAAATCAGCCTCTCGGTGTCGGCGACGCCGTCGGTCATATGCGAGACGGCTTCGGACAGGTGGTTGGCTTTGGAGCCATTGGGGTCGCCCAGTTTCAGAATTTGTTGCAGTTCGTCATTCGTCGATCTGCCGGCCTCTGCGACCTGCGGGATCTGCCGTGGGTTCGAGGCAGAGACAAATTTCCCGGCGCCGATCTGTCGCATAGCAGAGGCGTCGGACCTGGCGCGCTCGTCTTCGCTCGGCACGAAGAAGTAGATCAACGTACCGCCCAGAAGAACCAAGCTGGCGGTGCGCGACAGCAGGGCGGGGCCTCCGATGAGCAGGTGCCCGATGAATATGCAGATCACGCCGATGCCGAAGGCGTTCAGGAACCCGGTGCTGGCGCTGGACAGAAACTCGACCAACAGGCTGTCAGGGTCTACGCCGATGCCAATTATCAGGTTCTGCAGGAAGTCTTTCATTCGGGCCTCGCCGCTGTTGCTCCTCGGCTCGATGTCCGATCTCTGTCCCGAGCCGTGGCAGTGAAATAAGGCAATCTCTGGGCACCCGACAGGCGGGAAAGGGGGCAGGCTCGGACAACTCTAGGTCCGTCGTGGAATGGTTGTCATCGGAGGGTCGGCCATGGTGCAGAGGCGAGGGGCGGGAGTGCCAGGGACGCGCCAGTATTGGTGCAGTGCGCGCGTGCTTCCACGGACGTTGAACGGATGAGCATTCAGGGCGGGTGGCAGCTTTGGGAGGGTCCCGGCCTCTCGCGTGAGCGTTCGAATTTCCCCTGAAATCAAAGACAAAGCTGCCTCCCGACCGAACGCTGACGCCTCTGCGGCCTCGATCCCATGCCCACCGAACCCCATCTCCAACCCCCCCCCAACCTCCCCCCAACCCCCGCCCTCCACGAGAGCTCCTTTCGCGATTTGGCGTGTTCTGTTTCCCGCATTCCGCTCTAAAATGCGAAAGGCAAGACGCAGCTACGGAGGAGGCAGCCAGGGTGATCGACGCGGATTTCCATGTCCCGCAATGCGCGGTGGGCGATCTCTTGCCCTATCTCGACGACTACTGGCGGGCGCAGGTCGTGGACCGCGAGCTGCCCTCGATGCCGTTCCGGCTCAGCTCCTATCCCGCCGGATCGCCGCTCACGGTGAACCCGGAGACGCGCGAGCTGGGCGTCTCGGAGGCGCTCGACACCTATGGCGTGAAACTGGCCGTCAGCTCGATGCTGCACGGGGTGGTGGGGCTGCACAATCCCGACATGCGCGCGGCGCTCATGGCGGCGGTCAACGACCACCTCGCGGCGACCTGGCTCGCGCAGGAGCCGCGGCTCCGGGGCTCGATCTACGTCTCGGGCGAGGATCCCGAGGCCGCCGTGGCCGAGATCGAACGGCTGGCGGGCGACGCCCGCTTCGTGCAGGTGCTCATGCTGACCATGCAGGACCTGCCGCAGGGCCATCGGCGCTACTGGCCGATCTACGCGGCGGCGGAACGGCACGGGCTGGCGGTGGCGATCCACGCGGGCGGGCTCTACCGGCTGCCGCCGAGCGTGGCGGGATGGCCCTCCTACCAGTTCGAGGACTACGTGGCGCAGAGCCAGGTCTTCGAGAACATCCTGGTCTCCTTTCTGGGCGAGGGGGTCTTCCAGAAGTTCCCCGACCTCAAGCTGGTCTTCCTGGAATCGGGCTTCGGCTGGCTGCCGACGACGCTCTGGCGCACCGACAAGACCTGGCGCGGCACACGGCAGGAGGTGCCCTGGCTCGACCGGCGGCCCTCGGAGATCGTGAAGGGAAGGGTCTTCCTGTCGCTGCAGCCCGTGGACATGCCGGGGCCCGAGGAGCTGGCGCGGATCCTGGCCCATATCGGCACCACCGAGATGCTGCTCTTCTCCACCGACTACCCGCACCGGCAGTTCGGGCCCGAGGGGCCGCTGCCCGCGGGGCTGCACGAGGCGGCGCTTCCGGGCATCCGGGGCGAGAACGCGCTCAACGCCTATCCGCGGCTCGCCCGCGATCCCGCGGCCAAGGCTGCCGCCGCATCCCTGGAGGTGACCCCATGACCCTGACCGAGGCTCCGCGCCCGGGCACGCGGGAGGCATCCGCGCGCCAGAAGCTGCGCATCGTCGATTGCGACATCCACCCCGCGCAGGCCTCGCCGAGCGCGCTCTATCCCTATCTCGAGAAACGCTGGGTCGACCACCTCGAGACCCATGGCACCTTCATCCGCCAGGCGCTGGTGGGGCAGCTCTCCTATCCGCGCATGACCGCCAATGGTATGCGGGTCGACGCCAAGCCCGAGGCGGGGCCGGCGGGCTCCAGCCTGGAGCTTCTGCGCAGCCAGCACCTCGACCGGCTGGGCATCGAGACCGGCCACCTGGTGGCGCTCGGGCGCGGCGGCATGGAAGAGCGCAATCCCGATCTCTCCGCGGCCATGGCCCGCGCGGTCAACGACTGGCAACTGGCCGAATGGGTCGAGCCCGAGCCGCGGCTGCGGGCCGGGCTGGTGATCCCCCAGGACAACCCCGAGGCCGCGGTGGCAGAGATCGAGCGCCGCGCCGGCGATCCGCGCTTCTGCCAGGTGGTCATGTCGACCCGCCCGAACGAGACGCTGGGCGCGCGGAAATACTGGCCGATCTACCGCGCCATCGCCGAGGCGGGGCTGCCGCTCTGTCTGCATCCGGCGGGCTACTCCTCGGGCAAGCCCTCGACCGGCACCGGCTGGCCGAGCTTCTACTTCCAGGAGCACTACAGCTTCGTGCCGGGCAGCCAGGCGCTGGTCACCAGCCTGGTGATCGAGGGCGTCTTCGAGGAGGTGCCCGACCTGAAGATCGCCATCATCGAGGGCGGCTTTTCCTGGGCCCCGGCGCTTGGCTGGCGCATGGACAAGCATTTCGACACCTTCCACCGCGAGGTGCCGCATCTGCGCGAGAAGCCCTCGGACTACATGCGGCGGCACTTCTGGTGGGCGACCCAGCCCATGGAGGAGCCGAAGAACGGCCGCCACATCGAGGAGGTCATCGACTGGATCGGCTGGGACCGGATCCTCTATTCCTCGGACTACCCCCATTGGGACTACGACGACCCCCATCACATCTTCAAGTTTCCGCTCGACGCCGACCGGCGCGAGGCGGTCTTCGGCGGCAACGCCCGCAAACTCTACGGTTACGCATGACACGGCACGTTCTGGCAAAAGTGGATGATTTCGCCGACCGCGAGGTGCGGCGCATCGAGGCGGGCGGCAAGCCGCTCTGCGTGGCGAAGGTGGACGGGCGCTTCTTCGCCCTGATCGACCGCTGCCCGCATGGCGGCGCGCCGCTCTCGGGCGGCAGGCTCACCGGCACGGTGGAAAGCGACGGGCCGGGCGACTACCGGCTCTGCCGCCGCGACGAGATGCTGAAATGCCCCTGGCACGGCTGGGAGTTCGACCTCGCCACCGGCCAGAGCTGGAGCGACCCCAAGGCCACCCGCACCCGGGCGCTCAGCCCCGAGGCCATGCAGGGCGCGGAGGTGGTCAAAGGGCCCTATGTCGCCGAGACCATCCCGGTGGAGATCGACGGAACCTATCTTGTCGTCGATCTGCCCTGAGCCCGGGCGCTCAGGCGAGCATCCGGGCGAAGGCGGCGCGCATCTCCTCCATGTCCGGCTGGCCGGGGTAGGTCAGGGGCGGCGCGGGGGTGACCTTGACCCAGGCGCGGCGCCGGTCGGTGAAGATCTCCGCGCAGGGGCGCAGCCAGTCCGGGTCGTCGAGCGTGCCGGCCTTGAGGCTCACGAAGGGGCTGCCCTCGGCCCTGACGTGCCAGAGCCGCGTGCCGCAGTCGGGACAATAGAGACAATGCATCGACCGGCCCGAGGCCGCCTGCCGCGCGAAGGTGGCCGGGGTGCCGGTGACGCGCAGGCTCTTGGTATGGACCTGCAGCGACTGCCCGAAGGCGCTGCCCGACTGGCGCTGACAATCCCGGCAATGGCAGATGTAGAAGGCCGCGGGCGCTTCGCCGATCTCGTAGCGGATCGCGCCGCATTGGCAGCCGCCGCCGAGCGGCAATGGGGGCAGGGCAATCTCGGGCATGGGCGCCTCGTCTCTTGGGGTCTGCCGCGATCATTCCCGCCCGGGGCGCCCTCTGCAAGGGGCGGGGCATGAGCGGCCCCGCGGCGCGGGTGGCGCGCTTCCTCGATCCCGCGACGCCGCCGACGCTTGGCACGCTGATCGCCGTGACCGGCGTCGCGGCCATGTCGATGAACATCTTCCTGCCTTCGCTGCCGCGCATCGCCGAGGACCTCGGCGCGGGCTACGGCGCGGTGCAGCTCTCGGTCGCGCTCTATCTCGCCAGCACCGCGGTCATGCAGGTCTTCCTGGGCCCGCTCGCCGATCGCTACGGGCGGCGGCCGGTGCTCCTCGGGGCCTTCGCGCTCTACATCGCGGCGAGCCTCGTCTGCGCCCTGGCCGAAAGCCTCGCGGTCTTTCTCGGCGCGCGCATGGTGCAGGCGGCGGTCTATTCCGGGGTGATCCTGGCGCGTGCCATCGTGCGCGACCTTGCCGGGCCCGACGAGGCGGCGGCGCGCATCGGGGCGGTCACCATGGGCATGGCGCTGGTGCCCATGGTCAGCCCCGCGCTTGGCGGGCTGCTCGAGGATCTTTTGGGCTGGCGCGCCTCCTTCTGGCTGATGACGGTGCTGGGCGCGCTCGCCATGGCGCTCATTTGGCGCGACCTGGGCGAGACCGGCCCGCGCGCCTATGCGAGCCTCGGCGCGCAGCTGCGCGGCTATCCCGAGCTGCTCGCGGCGCCGCGCTTCTGGGCCTACAGCCTCGCGGCGGCCTGCGCGGCGGGCACCTTCTTCGCCTATCTCGGCGGCGCGCCCTTCCTCGGCAGCCATGTCTTCGGGCTGGCGCCTGTGGAGCTGGGGCTGCTCTTCGGCTCGACCTCGCTGGGCTATGTCTGCGGCAGTTTCCTCTCGACCCGGCTGTCGGCGCGGCACGGGGTGCTGCGCATGACACTGGCGGGCTCGCTGACGACGACGCTGGCCATCGCGCTCTCGCTGGCGCTGTTCCTGCTGGGCCTCGGCAGCGCCTACAGCTTCTTCGGGCTCACCGTGATCGTGGGCGTGGGCTACGGCATGACGCTGCCCAATGCGACCTCCGGCGCGCTGTCGGTGCGTCCGCATCTGGCGGGCACCGCCAGCGGGCTGGGCGGCGCGCTGATGATCGGCGGGGGGGCCGCGCTCTCGGCCTTCGCGGGCGCGGTCATGGTGCCCGGCGCCGGGGCCGAGCGGCTGCTGCTGATCCAGGGCGCGGCCTCGCTCACCGGGGTGGTGGCGACGCTCTTCATCGCCCGCCGCGAGGGATTGCGCCGGTGATCCCGCTCACCTTTCGCGAAACGCGAAAGCAGAAGGAATTATTTTCCATATTGTTTCGTGAATCGCGACAGGCGAAGGTCGATGCAAGAGATGAGACCCGATCACCGGGCAGGGAGGGAACATGGCGTGTCGCCGTCTGAAAGCGTCGGAACTGCGGTCGAACTTCGAGCCGGGAAGCTCCCGTTGGGCGGTCCGCCGGGCGCAATGGCGGGCCCTGGGGCTCAGCGATGCGGATATGGAAAAGCCCAAGATCGCGGTGGTGAACACGTCGTCTGAGATCGCCATCTGCTTTTCCCACCTCGACGGCATCGCCAAGCGCGCGAAAGAGGCGATCCGCGCCGCGGGGGGGCTGCCCTTCGAGATCCGCACCACCGCGCCTTCGGATTTCATCCTCTCGGCGGGGCGGCGGGCGACCTACATCCTGCCTTCGCGCGATCTGATCGCGAATGACGTCGAACTGCAGGTCGAAGGGCCGCAGCTCGACGGGATGCTGATGCTGACCTCCTGCGACAAGACCGTGCCGGGGCAGCTCATGGCCGCCGCGCGGCTCGACATCCCGACGCTCATGGTGGTCTGCGGCTACCAGGCCTCGGGCGAGATCGCGGGCGAGCACGTCGACATCGAGGAGGTCTTCCTGCACGCGGGCTACCACGCCCAGGGCGCGACCAGCTTCGACCGGCTGAAGGAGATGAGCGAACAGGCAATCCGCTCGCCGGGGGTCTGTTCGGGCATGGGCACCGCCAATTCCATGCATTCGGTGACCGAGGCGCTTGGCCTGGCGCTGCCCGGCGCGGCCCCGGTCGCGGCCAATTCGCCCGCCATGTGGGACCAGGTCGACCGCGCCGGCGCGCGGCTCGTCGAGATGATCTGGGAGGACCTGCGCCCCCGCGAGATCCTGACGCCCGCGGCCTTCCGCAACGCCGCGCGGGTGAACCTCGCGCAGGCCGGCTCGATCAACTGCATCAAGCACCTGCAGGCCGTGGCTTTGGAGGCGGGCGCGGATGTCGACCTCTACGAGACCTTCGATCGCGAGTCGGACCGCATCCCGGTGCTGACCGCGGTGCGGCCGATCGGCAGCCACAGCATCGAGGCCTTCGAGTCCGCGGGCGGCGCCCGGGGCACGATGAAACGCCTCGAGCCCTTGCTCGAGACCGAGGCGCTGACCTGCACCGGCCAGACGCTCGCGGCCAACCTCGAGGGCGTGGAGATCACCGATGACGCGGTGATCCGCCCGCTCGACGATCCCCATGCCAGCGAACCGGCGATCGTGCTTCTGAAAGGCACGCTCGCGCCCAACACCGGCATCGTGAAGGTCGGGCTGCGCACGCCCGACCGCAAGCTGACCTTCCGCGGCCCGGCCCGGGTCTTCGAGACCTCGGCGGATGCCGAGGCGGCGCTTTCGGCCGGGCGCATCAAGCCCGGCGACGTGCTGGTCCTGCGCCGCCAGGGCGTGCGCGGCGGCCCCGGCATGGGCGGCGCCTCGCGGCTGGTCTTCGCGGTCGAGGGCGCGGGGCTCGGCCCCGAGGTGGCGGTGGTCACCGACGGCCAGCTCTCGGGTCTCGTGAACAAGGGGCTGGTGGTCGGCGAGGTGCAACCCGAATGGGCCGAGGCCGGCCCCATTGCGCTGGTCGAGGACGGCGACACGATCGCCATCGACGTGCGCGAGAAGCGCCTCGACCTCGAGGTTTCGGCCGCCGAACTGGCCCGCCGCCGCGCCGCTTTCATCCCGCCCGAGCCGACCACCGATTCCGGGTGGCTCTCGGTCTACGAACGCACGGTCAGCGATCTGCGCAAGGGCGCCTCGCTGATCCCCGACGCCCGCCGAAAGGAGACATGAGATGTCCTACGGACGCCCCATAAACCCCGAAACCACCATCGTCCGCCACTCCGGCGAGGTGCCCCACCGCGAGATCGAGGTCGACCTCTGCGTCGTCGGCGCGGGCATCTCCGGCACCACCACCGCGCTCGAGGCGGCGCGGCTGGGCCAAAGCGTGGTCATCGTCGACGGGATGCCGGCGCTTGGCGGCCAGGCGGTCAATTCGATCATCGGCACCTTCTGCGGGCTCTACCGCAACGGCACCCATGGCCATCGCTTCACCTTCGGCATCGTCGACGACATGCTCGACTGGCTCGAACGCGACGAGGCGCTGTACTACCGCCACGGGCCGATGACCACGGTGGTGCATTACAACGAGATCTCGCTGTCGCGCTGGGTCGAGACCCGGATCGACCAGGCCGGGGTGATCCCGGTGACCGGCGCCACCCTGCGCGGCGTCACCACCGAGGGCCGGCGCATCACCGCGCTGCATCTGGTGACCCGCTACGGCGACGTGACGATCCGCGCCCAGGGCTTCGCCGATTGCTCGGGCGATGCGGCGCTGACCTATCTCGCGGGCTTCGAATGCCGCGAACCGGTCGAGAAGATCTACGGCTCCCAGCAGGCGGTGGTCGAGGGCATCAAGGTCGACGTCGAGCCGCCCGCCCGCGAGGAGCTGGCCCAGCGCATCGCCGAGAAGGCCGAGGACTACGGGTTGATCCGCAAGAACGGGCTGATGTTCTACTTCCCCGGCAAGGATGTCGCGGTGATGAACATGACCCACGTGGAGACGCCGCTCGATCCCATCGAGGCCTCGCGCACCGGGCTCATCGGCAAGGACCAGGTCGACCGGGGCATCCAGCTTCTGCGGCGCGAATACCCCGAGATCTTCGGCGAGATCACCGTGCGCTCCTACGGGCTGCCGGGCATCCGCCAGACCCGCTGGATCAAGGCCAAGCATCACATCGTGGTGGACGAGGTGGTCAACCAGGTGAAATTCGACGACGCCATCGCCCGGACCGCCTGGCCGATCGAGCTGCACAACGCCGCCGAGGGTTTCGTCTGGACCACCTTCGACGAGGATCACACCCATTACGTGCCCTTCTCCTCGATGATCTCGCCCGAGGCCGACAACCTTGTCGCCGTGGGCCGCTGCATCGACGGGGATCCCGCGGCGCTGTCCTCGGTCCGGGTCATGGGCCCCTGCATGGCGCAGGGCATGGCCGCGGCCAATGCGCTGGAGCTCGCGGGCAGCGGCTCGGTGCACCAGCTCGACATCGGCGCGCTGCAGGACCGGGTGCGCGACAACCTCGACCGCACCGACGGCGTGGCGCCCTGAGACGGAAAAAGGCAAGAAGACCATGACATTCCCTCGCGCAGCGCAGATCCTGGAAGACCGGAGCACCCGGATCGGGCGCTGCCGCGCGCGGGGGATGGGGTAGGGCGGCCTTTCGCAAAATGCGAAAGACTTCCACGCAATATCGCTTCTTATCGCACGAGGCGGGGCTGGCTACAGTGAGGGCAGGGAGGACATGACATGCGCTTGAGCGATGCCGAACAGGCCATGCTCGACGGCCAGGAGGGCCAGGCCAAGGCCCGCGCGATGGACCTGCTCCTGCGCTACGGCGAGGCGCTCGGCGCGGAGCGCATGGTCGAGGTCGCCCATGTCGCCGGCACGTGGTCCGCGACCACGCCCTTCGTGCAGGCGGGCCTGAAGCGTCCCGACGATTTCGACAGCATCTTCTCGCGGTTCAACCTCGATTCCGACGCGGTGGTCGAAGTGCCCCGCGCGGTGGTGCCGACCTGCCAGCTGATCCACGGGATCGACACCCGCAACTACGCCGCGCAGGGTTTCTCCGACGACCAGGCCGATCTGCAGCGCGCCTCGGAGCGGTTCTTCGGGTCGCGCGGGGTGCAGTGGAACTCCACCTGCACGCCCTACCAGGTCGGCCAGACCCCGCTTCGGGGCGATCACCTGGCCTGGATGGAAAGCTCCGCCGTGGTCTATGCCAACGCGGTGCTCGGCGCGCGCACCAATGTCGAGGGGCGGGAGTCGACCGGCGCCGCCTCGATCACCGGGCGCATTCCCTACTTCGGGCTGCATATCCCCGAGAACCGCTTTGCCACCCATCTCGTGCGGGTCGAGGTCCCGGTCGAGAGCATGATGGACTGGGGCCTCCTGGGCTACGCCCTGGGCGAGATGGTCGCCGAGGACATCCCCGTCCTCGAGGGCATCACGTGTAAGCCTGAACCGGAATGGCTGAAGCATTTCGGCGCGGCGGCGGCCTCTTCGGGCGGGGTGGAGATGTATCACATCCCCGGTCTCACGCCCGAGGCCGACAGCGTCGAGGAGGCGCTCGGCGGCCAGGCCCCGCGCGTTGTGCACCGCTACGGCGCGGCCGAGCGGCGGCGCGCCTGGGAGGCGCTCAACGGGGCCAACACCCGCGACGACGTGAATTTCGTGATGCTCGGCTGTCCGCACAATTCGGCCAAGCAGATGTGGCGCATCGCCGAGCTGCTGGAAGGCAAGCGCCTGCACGACGGCGTGGCGCTCTGGGTGCATACGCCGCGTCAGATCCGCCATCTCTGCGACGAGAGCGGCATCACCGAGATCATCGAGGCCGCGGGCGCGCTGGTCATGTCCGACAGCTGCCCGGCGATCAACCGCATGTTGCCCGAGGGCACCGAGGTCATCGGCACCGACAGCTGCAAGCAGGCCCATTACCTGCCCGCGATCAGCGGCAAGCCGACCTGGTTCGGCGGGCTGGAGCATTGCATCGAGGCGGCGCTGACCGGGCGCTTCCGGGGGCGGCCGGAATGAGCGCACCTGACAAGACCGACCAGACCGGCGCGGCCGACATGGCCGACATGGCCGGCGAAACCCTGGTGATCCAGGGCCGCGGGGTCGTCGGCGGCGTGGCCGAGGGCGAGGCCTTCGTCACCCGCGAGACGGTCTCGGGCTGGGGCGGCATCGACGCGCGCAGCGGAACGATCACCGAGCAGCGCCACGAGAAGCGCGGCGAAAGCTTCGCCGGCAAGGTGCTGGTCTTTCCCGGCGCCAAGGGCAGCTCGGGATGGTCGCATTATTTCCACGCCACCCGGCGGCTGGGCACCGCGCCCAAGGCGATGCTCTTCACGGTGATGACCACCAAGGTGGCGCTGGGCGCCGTGGTCACGCGGGTGCCCGCGGTGACCGAGTTCGACCGCGATCCCTTCGAGGTGATCGAGGACGGCGACTGGGTCCGCGTGGACGGGGACAAGGGACGGGTCGAGGTGGTCAAACGGCCACCCCGGCGCTGATCGGCGCGCGGCGGAGGTACAAGACCGCAGGCGATCGGCGACGACATGGTAAGTCAAGGAGGAGAAGACCATGAATGCACCTAAGACAAGCGTAGCGGCGCTTGCCGTCCTCGCGCTGAGCGGGCCGGCAATGGCCGACGAGTTCATCTTCGGGTCCTGGTTCGGGGTGAACCACTCGGTGAACGCCAAGGGGCTCGCTCCCTATTTCGAGCTTCTGCGCGAGAAATCCGACGGCGAGATCGACTGGGACCTGGTGCCCGGTGCGCAGCTCGCCTCGGGGCCGGGCACGCCCGAGGCGGTGGCCACCGGGCTCATGGACGCGGGCATCGCCATCGCGCCCTACCAGCCGCGGATGATGCCGAACACCAACTTCGTCTTCTCGCATTCGCTGCCCGGCGATGACGCCCTGGCCGCGACCGGCGCGATGAACGAGACCATCATGCTGGGCTGCCCCGGCTGCCAGGACGAATACCGCAACAACAACGCGGTGGGCTTCGCGGGCTATTCCACCACGCCCTACCGCTTCATGTGCCGCGACATGGTCGACGAGGTCTCCGACCTGCAGGGCAAGAAGGTCCGCGCCTCGGGCGGCGGCGTGAAGATCAGCGAGATCGCCGGCGCCACCCCGGTCTCCATGTCGCCCGCCGAGGCCACCACGGCGCTCGAGCGCGGCACGCTCGACTGCGTGTTGGGCGCTGTCTCCTGGCTGCGCTCCTACGGCTACATGGACGTGGTCGAAAGCGTGGTCGACAGCCCGATGGGCATGGGCGGCCCGCCGATCATGATGTTCGTGAACCGCGACAGCTGGGGCGCCATGACGCCCGAGATGCGCGCCATGCACATCGAGCTGGCCCCCGACCTCGTGGCCGGTGCCGCCTATGACGGCCAGGTCACCTATGACGCGGACATCATCGCCGCCGCCAAGGAGGCCGGCGTGGCCTTCCCCGAAGGCGGAGAGGATTTCGCCGAGGTCATGGCCACCCATGACACCAACCAGCGCGCCGCCAATATCGCGGCGGCCGAGGATGCGGGCGCCAGCGATCCGCAGGCGGTTCTCGACTACTACACCGCCGCCTACGAACGCTGGCAGGGGCTTCTGGACGAGCGCGGCCGCGACCGCGACGCCTTCCGCAGCCTGCTGTGGGACGAGGTCTATGCCAAGGTCGACCCCGAGTCGCTCTGAGCTGGACCACACCGGGCGGGGCGGGCTCCCTGCCGCCCCGCCACAACTCGAATGAGGCATCGCATGAAAGCGGTTAAGGCGCTCTACGACGGCGCGATCACGGTCTCGGCCTGGGTCGCGGGTGTCGCCACCTTCCTGATGATGATCATGGTGACCGCCGATGTGATCGGGCGGAACCTGTTCAACCATCCGATCACCGGCACGGTCGAGATCGTGTCGAACTACAACATGGTGATGCTGGCCTTCCTGCCGCTTGCGCTGATCGCCAAGGAGCGGGGCCATATCATCGTGGAGCTGTTCACCGGCTGGATGAAGCGCCGCGCCCGGACCGCGCTGGATGCCGCCATGGCGGTGGTCACCCTGGTCTACGTCAGCGCCTTCACCTGGAAGGCCATCGACATCGCCCAGTCCAAGACGCGGATCCGCGACGCCAAGGAATCCGGCGCCGGCTTCATCGAGATCTGGCCGGCGCGCTGGGTCGTGGTGATCGGCTTCGGGCTCATGGCCGTGGTGGTCGCCGTGGTGCTGGTCAAGGACCTGCGCGCGGTCCTGCGCGACGACGGTTATGACGACGGCGACGACGGCGCGGGCCATATCCGCGACGCCCTCGAGGAAGGGGAGGTCAAGCTGTGAGCGATGCGCTTCTCGGTTTCGGCAGTCTCGGCCTGATCCTGGTCCTGATCGCCATTCGCATTCCCATCGGGGTCGCGCTGGGCGTGGTCTCCTTCCTGGGCTTCACATTGGTCCGCAACGAGAAGGTCGCCTTCTCGGTGATGATGTCCACGCCCTTCGAGGTGGCCTCGAAATGGGGTCTCTCGGCCATCCCGATGTTCATCCTGATGGGCGCCGTGGCCCATGCCACGGGCATCAGCCAGGCGCTTTTCCGCGCCGCCAGGGTCTGGCTCTCGGGCCTGCCGGGCGGGCTCGCGGTGGCCACCAACCTTTCGGCGGCGGGCTTCGCCGCGGCCTCGGGCTCCTCGGTGGCGACAGCGGCCACCATGGGCCGGATCGCCATCCCCGAGATGCTGCGTGCGGGCTATGCCCCGAGCCTGGCCACCGGGGTCGTGGCCTCGGCGGGCACGCTGGGCGCGCTGATCCCGCCCTCGATCCTCTTCGTGATCTACGGCGTCTTCGCCGAGGTCTCGATCACCAAGCTCCTGATCGCCGGGGTGATCCCGGGCCTGCTGACCGCCGGCGTCTACACGCTGATGCTGATCGGGCGCTGCTACTTCGATCCCAGCGTCGCCCCGCCGCTCGACCGGACCATTGACCGGGCCGAGCTTTGGCGGATGCGCTGGAAGTCGCTGGCGCCGGTCTGGCCGCTCCTGGTGCTGATCATCGGCATCATCGGCGGGCTCTATGGTGGCATCGTCACGCCGACCGAAGCCGGGGCCGCCGGGGCCGCGCTGGCCTTCGTGGTCGCCGCGCTGCAGGGCCGGCTCACCCGCGGGGTGGTCACCGAAAGCATCATGGAGGCGGTGAAGACCACCGCGCAGCTCCTTTTCGTGGCCTATGGCGCGGTGATGTACACCCGCTTCCTGGCGCTGATCGGCTTCCCCGATCTGCTGGTCGCCATGATGGGCGACTGGGCGGTCGATCCGGTGCTGATGCTGGTGGCGATCTCGCTGATCTACATCCTCCTGGGGATGTTCCTCGACCCGCTGGGCGTGCTGCTTCTGACGCTGCCCATCGTGCAGCCGATCTTCGCGGCCCTCGGGCTCGATCCGATCTGGCTGGGCGTGATCGTGGTCAAATACATCGAGATCGGGCTTCTGACGCCGCCCGTGGGCTTCAACGCCTATGTGGTCAAGAACGTGGTCGGCGACGCCATCCCGCTCGAGACCATCTTCCGGGGCATCGGCTGGTTCCTGGCCTGCGAGGCGGTGATCATGGTCCTGCTCCTGGGCTTCCCGGAAATCTCGCTCTGGCTGCCGAACTCGATGCAGTAAGCGCGGGGCTCACCGGTCCCAGGGGGCCGGGTCGAACTCTTGCCTGAGGTGCTCGATCATCGCGAGCACCTCGGGCTTGTTTCGTTTGTGGCGCGGCACCATGGCCTTGAACCAATAGGGCTCGATGGGGAAATCGGGCAGCAGCACCTCGAGGTCGCCGGCCTGGATCGCCGAACGGGCGAGGAACTCGGGCGCGATGGTCAGCCCCTGGCCCTCGACCGCGGCATCGACGAGCAGCCGGCTGTCGTTCACCGTGAAGCGCGCGCGGATGTCCACCGCGACCGGCCCGCTGCCGCTCGAGAAGGTCCAGGAGAGGCCCACCGGCACGAAGGCCAGGCAGTCGTGGCCGAGGATGTCGGTGGGGCTTTGCGGGCGTCCCTTGGCCTCGAGGTAGCCCGGCGATGCCACCAGCACGCGCGGGTATTCGCAGAGCGGGATCTCGTCGACGCTGGCGAAGGACTGGGGCAGGGCGCCCAGCGCGATGTCGAGCCCTTCCTCCAGCGGGTTGACCAGCCGGTCCATGAGCAAGAGCTCGGCCGAGACGTCGCGATGCGCCTCGAGGAAGCGCGCGATGGAGCGGCCCACGAACATCGTGCCGATGGTGGTGGGCGACTTGATCCGCAGGCTGCCCGACATGTCCCGCCCCGGCGCGCGGAACTCCGAGATCGCCTCTTCCAGCTCGACGACCAGGAGCTGCAGCTGCGGGCGCAGCCGCTCGCCCTCGGGTGTGAGGCTGAGCTTGCGGGTGGAGCGGTGGAAGAGCGGCTTGCCGACCTCGTGCTCCAGCCGGTTGACGCGCTTGGTGATGACCGAGGGCGCCGTGCCCAGCTCGCGCGCCGCGGCCGAGAAGCCCCCGCTGCGGGCGGTCACGAGGAACGCCTTGATATCAATGAGCATCGTCATGGGATGAGAGCGCCACGCCGGTGTCGCGCGGTCAAGGGGAAAAGGGGGGGCTTGAGCGGTGTCTGGGGTGAGACCGTGGGACTTGGAGAGCGGTTCATGTTGCGGACGGTGAGCTCGGACGACGGGCCGTGTGACCATTCGGGGCGAGACTTCCAAGAGACGCATCCAGACGCGCCGTGCCAGCGGAGGTGTTGAACAGAGCTACCTAGTCGAGACGACGGTGAAACCACATCGGTTCTCTGTGCAGCCGCTCGCGCTTTTTGCCACCATCTCGGTTCGCCCCTACCACCCCCTCAACTCTCCCCGACAGAGGGCGCGCGCCGGACCGGGGGCCGGCGCTGCTGACCTCTGAGCGAGGTGCTTTATGGCAGCAAGGTCAGGACTAGAGGTGAACTAAGCACGCCACCCAAAGGAGCGCCGGCCCAAGGGGCCGGTCCGGCGCGCGCCCGGCACCTTCGGTGCTATTCGGGCGCAAGAGGGCCGAGGTCAGCGCGCTGGCCGAAGGAATCGGCGGGGGGGGGCGAGGGCAGAGGAGGAAAGGCGCGGCATGGACCGGCGCGCCCCGGAATGACCGCCGCTGCGTGGCGTCCGAGACCGAAAATCAGACCCGCATGTCAGTCCGTGCGGACGATGCGGCGGGAGCTGGTTCACCGCCCTCTAGCCAGATCAAAGAACTACCTCGGGCCTTCGCCCTAGCGCGACTGCGCGCAGAAAGCCCTCAGCCCCCCTCACGCCCGATACCCGATGTCGATCCGCGCCTTGCCGCCGACGAGGCGCGAGACGCAGGCGCACATCTTGTCGCCGGCCTGCTTCTCGCTCTCCGAGAAGAACACGTCGCGGTGGTCGAGCGTGCCGCTGGCCTCCAGCACATCGACCGAGCAGAGACCGCATTCGCCGCGCTGGCAGTCGTAGATCATCTCCACCCCGGCCTCGAGCAATGCGCTCAGGAGCGTCTCGTCCTCGGCCACGGTCACCGTGCGCTCGAGACCCGCGACCTCGACCTCGAAGGGCCGCTCGGCATGGGCGCCGCTGTCGCCGAAGACCTCGTAGCGCAGCCGGCTGATCGGCCGGCCCGCCGCCGCCCAGGCGGATTTCGCGGCTTCGAGCATGGGCAGGGGCCCGCACATGTAAAGCTCGGCCTCCGGGTGCAACTCGGCGATCAGCCCGTGCAGATCCGGCCGCTCGCCGTCGGCGTCGCTGTAGAACCGCGCGCGCTCCCCCAGAAGCGCCTCGAGCTCGGCGCGATAGGCCATGGCCCCGGGCCGCTCAGCCCCGTAGTGCAGCGCCACATCCGCCCCCCGCGCGGTCAGCGCGCGGGCCATGCCGAGGATCGGGGTGATCCCGATGCCACCGGCCAGCAGCAGATACTGCGGCGCCCGCCAGGACAGGGCAAAGCGGTTCTCGGGCAGGGTCACCCGCACGCGGTCGCCCTCGGAGAGGCTCCAGATATAGGCCGAGCCGCCGCGGCTGTTCACCCGCCGTTTGACCGCCACGCCCAGCGTTCCCTCGGGGCTCGGCACGCAGGTATAGGAGCGCAGCGTCGTGCCGCCGCCCAGCGGCACCTCGATCCGCAGGTGGCTGCCGGGGTCGAAGCCCGGCAGCTCCGCCTCGGGGGCGAAACACACCCGGCGCACGTCCTCGGCGATGTCCTCGGTGCTGACGACCCTTGCGTCGACCCAGTGATCGGCCTGTTTCATGGCTCTTACTCCGCCGCGATGTCGGCGGGGTCGCGTTCGCGCGCGACCATCCGGTCGATCAGCTTGCGCGCCCACATCGAGCCGCCGTCGATGTTGAGGTTGTAGAAGACGTGGTCGGGGTTGTCGTCGATGGCCTTCTGCTGGGCCTCGAGGATCTCTTCGTCCTCGCGGAAGATGCCCGAGACGCCCTCGACGATGCGCTGGGTGAGGCTCTGTTCCTCAGTGCGGAAAGAACGGGCGAAGCCCCAGAAGTAATGGCAGGTCTTGTCGGTCTCGGGGGTGATCGTGTTCAGGACCATGCCGCGCACGCCCTTCGACAGATCGCCCTCGGGCACGCCGGTGCCGGTCGGCGCCACGCCGACGTCGATGGCGATGGTCGAGGGCGCCTCGAAGTTGATCACCTGCCAGCGGTCGACATGCTCGGCCTGGCCCAAGTTCTCGGCCCAGAAGGGCGGGGCGGTGATGTCCTCCATGATCCGGGTCACCGTGGCGGTGGTGTCGGTATGGGTGACGCTGAAGGGCGCCTCGGCCACCGCGCGGTTGCCGATCGAGGAGCCGTGCACGAAGGTCTCATGGGTCAGGTCCATGAGGTTGTCGACCACCAGCCGGTAGTCGCATTTGGCGTGGATCACCCGCCCGTCCGAGACCCACTCGGGGTCGTCGTGCCAATGCAGATCGGGCACCAGCGCGGGATCGGCCAGCGCCGGATCGCCGGGCCAGACCCAGATGAAGCGGTGTTTCTCGACCACCGGGTAGCTGGTGACGCAGGCGGAAGGATTGATGGTGTCCTGGGACGGCATGTATACACAGCGGCCCGTGTCATCAAATTCCAGCCCGTGGTAGGCGCAGATCACATTGTCGCCGTGCAGCTCCCCCTTGGAGAGCGGCAGCAGCCGGTGCCAGCAGGCGTCCGCCAGGGCCGCGGCCTCACCATTCTCTTTCCTGTAAAGGACAATCGGCTTGTTGCAGATGCGGCGGGAAAACAGCTTTCGGCCGATCTCATTGTCGGTGGCGGCAACGTACCAGGCATTCAGAGGGAACATGGCGGTCTCCAGTTCAGCAGTCTCGGGGTCATTTCATGTATACATAAAAATTCGGGTCGAAGCCATGCCTTGCCGCGGTTTTGGCGGCTCACAAAGGTGGCATGGCGGGGTTTTCTTGCGTTTGAGGCCTCTCCGCGGCCTCGGGTGGTCAGGTCGTCAGGTCGTCAGGTCGTCACGTGGTCAAGGGCTCGATCCGCTCGGCGCGGAAGCCGTCGGCCAGGCGGGTCAGCGTGTAGCCGGTGACCAGCCCGCCGGTGAAGAAAGGATCGCCCTCGGCGAAGGCGCGGGCATCCTCGGGGCGCGCGGCCTCGAGGATGCCGAAGTTGCCGATCCCGGCGCCCGCCTCGTCCCAGAGCGCCGAACCGGTCAGCACCTTGGCGCGTCCTTCGCCGCCCGAGGCGACCCAGGCGCGGTGCTCGGGGCGCAGCGCGTCGCGGCGGGCGGGCACATCGGCGCCCTCAGCATGGGTGCAGACCATCAGGAAATACATCAGCCCGCGTTCTCCAGCAGCACCATGCCCGCGCCGGTCATCGAGGCCGGGGCGAAATAATGTTTGTGCAGGGTCTTCACCTCGGCATCCATGCAGCCGCGCATCACCAGCCACATGATCAGCTCGGCCCCCTCGGAGCCGAACTCCTCGATGTAGTCTTCGCGGGTCATGGCGCGGTAGCGCGCCGGGTCGGCGCCGATCTTGGCGACCCATTCGCGGTCGGCCTCGGGGTTGATGAAGCCCGCCCGCGCGCCCTGGAGCTGGTGCGACAGCCCGCCGGTGCCCAGGACCACGACCTTTTCGTCGGTCGGATAGCTCTCGATCGCCTGGCGCAGAAGCTCGCCCAGCTCCCACATGCGCTGCGGGGTGGGGATCGGATACTGGATGGTGTTCACCAGGATCGGCACGACCTTGACCGGCCAGGCTTCGGGGCGGCCGAAGACCAGCTCCATCGGCACCTGCATCCCGTGATCCACGTCCAGCTCGCGGCAGAGCATCGGGTCGAAATGGCCCTCGACCATGCGGTCGGCGAGATGCCAGGCAAAGTCGCTCGCCCCCTCGAAGGTCGGGATCGGGCGCGGGCCCCAGCCCTCGTCGGCGGGGCGGTATTCATCCGCCACCCCCAGCGCCAGGGTCGGCACCCGGTCGAGGAAGAAGGAATTGCCGTGGTCGTTGAAGATCACCACGGCGATGTCGGGCTTCTTCTCGGCGATCCACTCCTGCGCCGGGGTGTAGCCGTCGAAGAAGGGTTTCCACTCTTCGCTCTCGCGCAGGCCCTTGTCGATGGCCATCGCGATGGAGGGCACATGGCTTGTTCCCAAGCCGCCAATCAGTTCAGCCATTGGTCACCTTCCCCAGCCGTGTGTCGAGAAACTCCTGCAGCTCCATGCCCGCCTGCGCGGCGCCGATCTCGCGGATCGGGGTCGGGTCGACGGCGGAAATCTTCAGGATGTAGAAGAGGTTGCCCCCAAGGCGCACCATCTCGGCCCAGTCCCGGGCGAGGACGGCCGCGCGCTGCTCGGGGCTCAGGGCGAAGCGGTCGAGATAGGCCCCTTCGTCGGCGAGGAAGGCCGCGCGGCCCTCGGGCGTGGAAAGGCCCATGGCCATCTTGTTGAGCTCGTATCCGGCATTGGCGCGCCTGCGGTCGAACAGCGGCGTGTCGGGAATGCGGTCGCCTTGGGACATGGCGGGCTCCTTTCCGGTGGCGGCTTGCGGCAGCCCGGCGGCCCAATCGGCGATCACGCCGGCGGTGGCCTGGGGCTGTTCGACCGGGGCGAAATGCCCGGCCTCCTCGATGATCCGCAGCTCGGCCTGCGGGCATAGCGCGGCGATTTCCTCGTGCTGGGCGATGGGGCTCCATTGGTCCTGCCGTCCGACGATGAGCAGCATCGGCCCGGCGAAATCGCCGATCGTCGCGGCGGCATCGGGCCGTGCGAGCAGGGCGCGCATCTGGCGGGCGTGGATCTCGGGCGTCATGCGGCGCACCATGGCCTGGAGGCCCGAGAGCACCTCGGGGTCGGGCGTCCGCCCCTCGGCCATCATGCCGGGCAGCCAGCGTTCGGCCAGCGCCTCCATGCCCTCGCGGGCGGAGAGCGCGATCATCGCCTCGCGCTTCTCGGCCTCGCCGGGGCGGGCGGCGTGGATGCCGGTGTTCAGAAGCGCGAGCCCCGCGATGCGGTCGGGCGCGATGCGGGCCATCTCCATGGCGACGCGGCCGCCCATGGAATGCCCGACGGGCACCAGCGGGCCCTCATGCGCGGCCAGGAGGTCGCGGGCCATCTCGGGGATGTCACCCTGCGTGGTCACATCGGCGAGGGCGGTTCTCTGCCCGCCCGCCTCGAGGGCGGCGCGCGTCGCGGTCCAGACGTGACTGTCCGAGATCAGGCCCGGGATCAGGAGAAATGTGGTCACCTCGGCCTCCTAGTTGAACATCGTGTTGGGCAGGAAGAGCGAGATCTGCGGGAAGGCGATCAGCACGCCCAGGACCGCGATCATCGCCAGCCAGAAGGGCAGCACGCCGCGGAAGATCTGGCCCAGCGGCACTGCCTTGGCGACGGATTTCACGATGAAGACGTTGATCCCCACCGGGGGCGAGATCAGCCCCATCTCCAGCGTCAGCACCACCAACACGCCGAACCAGATCGGGTCGATGCCCAGTTCGACCACCACCGGGAAGAAGATCGGCAGGGTCAGCACCAGCATGGCGAAGCCTTCGAGGAAGCAGCCCAGCACCAGGTAGACGAGCAGGATGAACAGGAGCGTGCCCAGCACGCTGAGGTCCAGCGCGTCCAGGAAGTTGCCCACCGTCTCGGTGATATGGGTCAGCGCGAAGAAGGGGTTCAGCAGATGCGCCGCGATCAGGATCAGCATGACCGTGGCGGTGGTCACCACCGAGCCGCGCACCGATTGCACCAGCTCGCCCAGCGTCAGCCGGCGGGTGGCGAGCCCGTAGATGATCGCGAGGCCCGCGCCGACGCCGGCGGCCTCCTCGGGCGAGAAGAAGCCGCGGTAGATGCCGCCGATGGTCACCAGCACCAAGACCAGGATCGGCAGGGCGCCGGCCACCGCGCGGCGCTTTTCGACGAAGCTGGTGCTCGGTCCCTTGGGGCCGAACTCGGGGCGCAGCAGGCAGAGCGCGAAGACCGTCAGCACGAAGACCAGAAGCAGCAGCAGCCCCGGCAGGACACCGGCCATGAAGAGCCGCCCGATGCTCTGCTCGGTCAGGATCGCGTAGATCACGAAGCCGGTGGATGGCGGGATCAGGATGCCCAGCGTGCCCCCGGCGGCGACGCTGCCGGTCGAGAGGCGCGGGTCGTAGTTGAAGCGCTCCATCTCCTGCAGGCTCACCTTGCCCATGGTCAGCGCCGAGGCCACCGAGGAGCCCGAGAGCGCCGCGAAGCCGCCGCAGCCGATGATCGTCGCCGAGGCGAGCCCGCCGCGCACATGGCCGATCAGCGCATAGGCGGCGTCATAGAGCTGCCGGCTCATGCCGGTGGCCGAGGCGACATTGCCCATCAGGATGAAGAGCGGGATCACCACCAGCTCGGGCTTGGAGGCGAGGGTGAAGGTCTCCGAGGCCAAAAGCCCGCTCGCCACGGTCCAGCCGTCGATGATCCAGAGCCCGAGGAAGCCCACGAGGAACATCGCGAAGGCCACGGGGATGCGCAGAAGCAGCAGCGCCAGAAGCGCGGCGATGCCGAGGATGCCGATCAAGCCGCTGCTCATGGGGTCTCCTTGCGGATGTCTTTGCGGGTCAGCGTCAGCTCGAGCGCCCGGACCGCCAGCCCCAGCGCGGCGACCAGCGACATGAGCGCGAGGCCCCACTGGAACCAGGCGCGCGGCAGGCGCAGGAGGTTGGTGGACATGTTCAGCATCTGGCTGAGCCGGGCCGCCTCGATCACGGTCAGGGCGATCATCACGAAGATGACGCAGCCGAGGACTGCGGTGAAAATGTCGATGGCGCGGTTGAGCGCCGGGGAGTAGCGCGGCTCGAGAAGGTCGACGGCGATATGCCCGCCTTCCCGGTCGCAAAGCGCCATGCCCCCGAAGACCAGGAGCGCCATGCCCATGGTGATCAGGTCCTGGCTGCCGAAGAGCGGCGCGCCGAAGCTCCGGCCGACGACATCCACCAGGATGACGCCGACCAGGGCCAGGAGGCAGAGCCCCCCGACCAGGGCGGACAGGCCGATGAGCCCGTCCGCGATTTTGCGCAGAAGCGTCACTTACTCGGCCCTCATCGCCGCCAGCGCCTCGGCGCCGCCGACACCCTCGACGTAGCCGTTGACCACCTCGGCCACGGCCTCGGAGAAGGCGGTGATCTCGTCTTCGGAGAGGTCGATCACGGTGTTGTCGCCGCTGGCGCGGGCCTTGCCCATGGCGTCGTCGGCCTGGGCGTTCCAGGCGTCCTCGGCGGATTTGGACAGCGCCATGCCGGCCATCTCGTCGAGCGCCGCGCGGGCCTCGTCGCTGAGCCCGTCATAGGCGCCCTGGTTCATCACCGTGTAGAAGGACAGCCGCCCGAGGTTGGCGCCCAGGGTGTAGCTGTTGGCCACCTCGTCGAGCTTGAAGTCGTTGAGGGTCGAGGCCCCGGTGATCACCCCGTCGATCAGCCCGGTCTGAAGCGCGTTGTAGACCTGGTTGATGGGCATCTGCACGGGCGTGCCGCCCAGGGCTTCCAGCACCTGCGCCGAGGTCGCGCCCGCGACGCGGATCTTCAGCCCCGAGACGTCCGCGGGCGTGCGGATGTCATGGTCCTTCATGATGAAGATGTTCGGCTCCGAGGTCCAAAGCGCCAGCGGCACCGTGCCCGGGAACTCGTCGGAGAGATGCGCGTCGAAGGCCGCCCAGAGCGCCTCGTAGCCGGGCTTCTCGAGCGGGATCGCGTCGGGCAGCTCGACGATCATCGTGGTCTCGAACTGCGAGGAGGTGTAGCCGGGCAGGCCCCAGACCATGTCGGCGACGCCCTGGACGGCGCGCACGTATTGCTCGACCGGGCCCGCGCCCAGCTCGCCGCCGTGATAGCCGCGCACGCTCCATTCGCTGCCGGTGGCATCGCTGAGCGTGGCGTTCAGCGGCTCGATGACGCTGGGGTTGATGGTGTGGAAGGGCGGCGTGAAGTTGGCGAACTTCAGCTCTTCGGCCTGGGTGGCGCCGGCCAGAAGGCAGGCGGTCGCGGCGAGGCCGGCAAGGCGTCTCTGGATCATGGTGGGTTCCTCCCTGGAATGCGGCGGCCCCGCGGGGTCCGCCAGAACGACAGGGGGCCGGGCGGCCCCCCGCGATGCGCGTGCCGTCAGGCGCTGACGGTCGACTTGGTGCGCCAGCTGTCGGCGTAGTTCTCGCGCGCCTCCTTGGCGTAGGGGGTCGGCGCGACCCGGACCCGGATCTCGGCCTGCCGGTGGGTCTCGGTCGAGGTCTTCTCGGTCGGCTCGGGCTCACCCCATTTCAGCGTCAGCACGTCGCCCACCTCGACCGAGGGCGCGACCACGCCAAGGCTCAGGAGGCAGCGTTCGTTGAAGCTGTAGCCGTTGAACATCGACATCCCGACCATCTTGCCGCTCTCGTCGCAGACCATGTCGGCGCTGGAGGAGGCGTAGTTCGGCTGCGGGAAGTCGATCCACTTGTAGGGCGTGCCTTCCTCGAAGGAGGAGGCGATGACCTTCAGCACGTCCTCGCGGTTCCACTCGAAGGTGACCTTCTTGCGGTTCGAGGGCTTGCCCTTGAGCGCGGCCAGGGCCTCCTTGCCGATGAAGTCGTCCTTCTTCCAGCCGATGTAGAAGTCGTAGCCCAGCTCGAAGGGATTGACGTAGTAGTCCTCGATGTTGTCCGAGACGAAGGAACCGCCGATCGCGCCGGCCGCCTCGTAGCTGTCGGCGCCGAGCCAGTCGCGATAGGCCGCGAGCATCCCGTCGCCGGTGTAGATCCCCGGCAGGGGCGAGGGAATCCAGCCCGACTCCAGCGTGTTGGTGGAATAGGCGCGGCTGCCGCACTGCACGAGGTTCACGCCCGCGTCGCGCGCCGCCTGCAGGATGGTGGACTGGATGTAGTCCTTGTCCTTGTAGGGGCCCCAGACCTCGAGGCCCGGCGCGCCGGACATGCCGTGGCGCAGCGCCTGCACGCGCTTGGAGCCGATGTTGATCCAGTCGACGTGGAAGAACTTGATCTCCGGCACCGGTCCGCCGTTCATCTTCTCGAAGATCTTCGGCGCGTCGGGGCCCTGGATCTGGAAGCGGTAATGCTCGCGCACCACCCGCTCGCCTTCGGGCCGCGAGGGCGAGCGCGGATCGTAGCGCAGCCGCACGTTCCACTGCCCGTAGGCGGCGGCGAACATCAGCCAGTTCGAGGTCGGCGTGCGGCCCACGAGGATGTATTTGTCCTCGCGCTCGCGGAAGATGATGTGGTCGCCGATGACATGGCCGTTCGGCGTGACCGGCACGAAGTGCTTGGCGCGGTTCAGGTCGAAATTGGCGAAGGAGTTGATGCCGTGGTGCGACAGGAAGGCGGTGGCATCCGGCCCCTCGACGATCAGCTCATCCATGTGGTGGGTCTGGTCAAAGAGCACCGCGCTCTTGCGCCAGGCCTCCTGTTCGGTGCGCCAGTTCGAGAACTCCGGCGCGACGACGGGATAGACATACATCCCGATCTTCGAGTTGCGCAGCAGGTTCACCGGATTGCCGGCGGCGGCAATGGCAGCAGCAAGGCTGTTGGTCACGTCACTTCCTCCCAATCGTGTCGTGTATACATGGGTAAGCTGTTTTGACGCCGGGGCAAGAAGAATCTTTTGCCCGGGGGCTCAGTGCGGGTGCCGCGCGGGGCGCTCACTTCGAGACCAGCGCGAGCGAGGGCGCGCCGCCCTCGGAGGACTGCCGCTCAGTGACCAGCCGATGGGCGTTGCGCCGGGCGGTGCGGGCGTGTTCGCGGGCCAGGAACTCGGCGCGGGATCCCTCGCGCGCGCCGATGGCGCCGAGGATGGCGCGGTGCTGCTCCTGTGCCATGGTCAGCGTCTTGCGGAACCGGGTCACCTGGCTCTCGTCGTCGAGGAAGGCCGAGGGCGAGGCAAAGGGCAGGGCGGTCACCCGCTCGATCTCGTGGCGGATCACCCGGCTGCCGGCCATTCGCGCCATGAGATCGTGAAACTTTGAATTTTCTTTTGCATACAGGTCCATATCTATCTCCTCGGCCTCGAGGATGCGGTCGATTTCGCGCAGGATGACCTCGCCTTCCTTCTGGTGTTCCGGGGTGATCCCGCGCTCTGCCGCAAGGCGCGCGGCGGTGCCCTCCAAAGTGCCCCTGAGCTCGATCGTATCGAGCACGTCGCGCATCTCGAAACGGCGGGCCTTGAAGCCGCCGCCGGCGATGCGTTCCAGCAGCCCTTCCTCGGCCAGTTTCGACAGCGCCGCGCGGACCGGCGTGCGCGAGATTTCGAGGTCATTGGCCAGCGCCACCTCATAGAGGCGTTCGCCGCCCGCGATGCTGCCGTTCAGGACCCGCTGACGGAGCGTGATGAGGGCGCGTTCGGTATGGGTTTTGGAGGACATTCTGCTGCCTGTGATGAAACACTTTGTGACGAAGAGGCTAGCATTTTCCCGTCTCCATGTATACATGATACGACATCAGACGCGGCGAAAATCGTCCCATCCGACGTGATTCGCCCCGCCGCGCGGGCCCGTCCGGGCGCCGCGGCACGCCAAGGGAGGAGAGGGCGCGATGACGAAGACGGCTCTGGTGATCTCGGCCCATGCGGCCGATTTCGTGTGGCGCTGCGGCGGCGCCATCGCGCTGCATGCCGCGCAGGGGATCGAGGTGACGGTGGCCTGCCTCAGCTTCGGCGAGCGCGGCGAAAGCGCCCGGCTCTGGAAGGAGGGCAAGAGCCTCGAGGAGGTGAAAGCCCTGCGCAAAAGCGAGGCCGAGGCCGCCGCCGAGGCGCTGGGCGCGCACCGCCTGG
The DNA here is from genome assembly GCF_054552075.1 of Roseivivax sp. NCBI lineage: Bacteria > Pseudomonadati > Pseudomonadota > Alphaproteobacteria > Rhodobacterales > Roseobacteraceae > Roseivivax > Roseivivax sp. Next base: position 234,583 of record NZ_JBTOLZ010000004.1, on the reverse strand, counting down.
TCTGCTTCGACCTCGGCGACTACCCGCTCGAGCTGGACCGCGCCGACAAAATGCGGCTCGTCGACCTGATCCGCGAGGTGCAGCCCGGCTTCATGCTGAGCCACTCGCGCTACGACCCGTATAATACGGACCACAGCTACGCCACACAGCTCGCGCTCGAGACCCGGATGATCGCCCAGGCCTGGGGCCACAACCCCGGCGAACAGGTGCTCGGCGCGCCGCAGCTCTACCTTTTCGAGCCGCATCAGACCGAGCAGATGGGCTGGAAGCCCGACACCTTCCTCGACATCACCCCGGTCTGGGAGCGCAAGGAGGCCGCCATGCGCTGCATGAACGGCCAGCAGCACCTCTGGGAATATTACACCCGCGTCGCCCAGCAGCGCGCCAACCACTTCAAACGCAACTCCGGCGGCCAGTCCGGCGGCCGCGACTGCCGCTACGCCGAGGGCTTCGAGTCGGTCTTCCCCCGCACGGTGGACGCGCTGTGACCGGGGGCGGGGCCACACCGCCGCCCGGCTGGGGCGAGATCGCCCACCTCGGCCATGTCGAGCTTCTGACCGACCGCTTCGAGGAAAGCCTCGACTTCTTCACCCGGGTCTACGGGCTCAAGGTCTCCCTCCAGGAGCCGGACTGCGCTTACCTGCGCGCCTGGGACGACTACGAGTTCCATTCCCTGAAGCTCACCCGCCACCACAGCACCGGGGTCGGCCATATCGGCTACCGCGCCGCGAGCCCCGAGGCGCTGGAGGCACGGGCCGAGGCCATCGCCGCTGCGGGCCACAAGGTCCTCGGCTGGAACGAAGGCGACGCGGGCCACGGCCGGGCCTTCCGCTTCGAAGATCCCTTCGGCCATGTCTTCGAGATCTACTTCGACACCCGCCGCGCCGAGCCCGCCCCCGAGGACCGTCCGGCGCTGAAGAACATGGCCTCGCGCTTTCACGCCCAGGGGGCCTGCCCGCGCCGGATCGACCACCTGAACCTCCTGGCTTCGGACGTCACGGTCTTCCGCGACTTCATGCAGGACTGTCTCGGCGCCCGCGTGACCGAGATGATCCAGCTCGACAACGGGCGGATCGGCGGCTGCTGGTTCACCATCAACAACAAGACCTACGACCTGGCCTGCACCGAGGAGCAGGGCGGCGGGACCGCGCGGCTGCACCATGTCACCTATGCCACCGACCAGCGCGAGGACATCCTGCGCGCCGCCGACATCTTCCTGGAGAACGGCGTCCACATCGAGACCGGACCGCACAAGCACGCGATCCAGGGCACCTTCTTTCTGTACGCCTGGGAGCCCGCCGGAAACCGGGTCGAACTGGCCAATGCCGGGGCGCGGCTGATCCTCGCCCCGGACCATGCCCCCGTCGTCTGGACCGAGGCCGAGCGCCGCAAGGGCCAGGCCTGGGGGCTGAAGACCATCGAGACCTTCCATACCCACGGCACCCCGCCCGTGGAGCAGCGATAGGAGCGCCCGCCATGACCGTTCTGCCGTTTTCCAACCCGAAAGGCCCCGCGCGGGCCTCGCATGAGGCGCGCGAACTGCTCTCGGGCTTCTCGATCGAGGTCATGCCCCGCACCGCGGCGAAGATCCCGGATTTCCGCAAGCTCCTGCCGCCCGGCACCCGGGTCTACATCGCCCAGATCGAGGGCACGCCCTTCGACGACATGCTCGCCACCGCCCGGCGCCTGCAGGAGGAAGGCTTCACCGCCATGCCGCATCTGCCCGCACGGCAGATCCCCGACCGCGCCACGCTGGAGACCTGGCTGAAGCGCTACCGCGAGGAGGCGGGTGTGCGGGAGGCGCTGGTGATCGCGGGCGGCGGGGCGCGGCCTGTGGGCGCCTATGACAGCTCGCTGCAGATGCTGGAGACCGGGCTCTTCGACGCGCGGGGCTTCACCCGGCTGCATGTGGCGGGCCACCCCGAGGGCAGCCGCGACATCGACCCCGACGGCTCGGACCGCGAGGTCATGGCGGCCCTGCGCTGGAAGGCGGAGTTCACCGCGCGGACCGACGCCAAGATGGGCCTTGTCACCCAGTTCGCCTTCGATCCCGACCCGGTGCTGGCCTGGGCCCGGCGGCTGGCCGAAGAGGGCGTGGCGCTGCCCGTGCATGTGGGCCTTGCCGGGCCGACCAAGCTGCACACGCTGATCAAGTTCGCCGTGGTCTGCGGGGTCGGCCCTTCGCTGGGCGTCCTGCAGAAGCGCGCGCGCGACCTCACCCGGCTGGCCACCCCCTTCACCCCCGACGCCATGCTCGCGGCGCTCTCCGAGGCGACGGCGGCGCGGGACGCGGGGCATATCGCGGGCGTGCATCTCTTTCCCCTCGGCGGGCTCAAGGCCACCGCGGAATACGCCACGGGCGCGCTGGCCCAGGCCCCCGCAAGAGCGCGGGGCTGAGCCATGGGGGTTGTCGTGCAGAACATCGAGCGCGCCGATCCATCGGTGATCGAAGGTCTCGGCCGCGCGGGCGTCGCCACGGTGCACGAGGCGCAGGGCCGCAAGGGCTGCCTCGCCTCTCACATGCGGCCGATCTACGCCGGGGCGCGGATCGCGGGCTCGGCGGTGACCATCAGCGCGCCGCCCGGCGACAACTGGATGCTGCATGTCGCCATTGAACAGCTCCGCGAGGGCGACATCCTGGTGCTTGCCCCGACCTCGCCCTGCGACGCGGGGTATTTCGGCGACCTGCTGGCGACCTCGGCCCGGGCGCGCGGCGCGCTGGGCCTGGTGATCGAGGCCGGGGTGCGCGACATCCGCGAGCTGACCGAGATGGGCTTCCCGGTCTGGTCCCGCGCGATCAGCGCCCAGGGCACCGTGAAGGAGACGCTGGGCTCGGTGAACGTGCCGGTCGTCTGCGGCGGCCAGGCCATCGCGCCGGGCGACGTGATCGTCGCCGATGACGACGGGGTCTGCGTGGTCTCCCGCGCCGAGGCGCCCCAAGTGCTGGCCCGCGCCCAGGCCCGCGAGGCCGCCGAGGAGGAGAAGCGCCGCCGCCTCGCGGCGGGCGAGCTGGGCCTCGACATCTACGACATGCGCGGGCGGCTGGCCGAGAAGGGCCTGCGCTATGTCTGACGGTCCGGGCGGTCTGCCCTGCCTCTGGATGCGCGGCGGCACCTCCAAGGCGGCGGTCTTCCTGGCGCGCGATCTGCCCGAGGATCCCGCGGCGCGCGACGCGCTGCTTCTGCGGGTCATGGGCAGCCCGGATCCGCGCCAGATCGACGGGCTCGGCGGAGGCGATCCGCTGACCTCCAAGGTGGCGGTGCTGGCGCCCTCGGAGCGGCCCGGCGCGGATGTCGACTACCTCTTCCTGCAGGTCTTTCCCGACCGCGCGCTGGTCTCGGACGCCCAGGGCTGCGGCAACATCCTGGCCGCCGTGGGCCCCGCCGCCATCGAGCTGGGGCTGGTCGCCGCCGCGGAAGGCGAGACCCGGGTGGCGATCCACATGGTCAACACCGGCGAGGAGGCCCAGGCCGTGGTCGCCACACCCTGCGGCCGGGTCAGCTACGACGGCACCGCGCGCATCGACGGGGTGCCGGGCGCCCATGCGGCGGTGGCGCTGTCCTTCGGCACGCTGGCGGGCGCGCTCTGCGGGGCGCTTTTGCCGAGCGGCCGGGCCGTCGACCGGATCGAGGGCGTGGACTGCACGCTGATCGACAACGGCATGCCCTGCGTGCTCATGGCCGCCGAAGACTTCGGCCTGACCGGGCGCGAGAGCCCCGAGACGCTCGAGGGCGACGCCGCGCTCAAGGCCCGGATCGAGGCGATCCGCCTGGCCGCCGGGCCGATGATGGGGCTGGGGGATGTCTCGGAGAAAAGCGTGCCGAAGATGACGCTGGTCTCCGCGCCCGAAGGCGCGGCGTTGATCGCCACGCGCTCATTCATCCCGCACCGGGTGCATCGCTCGCTGGGCGTCTTCGCGGCGGTCAGCGTGGCGACCGGGGCGCTGCTTCCCGAGGGCCCGGCCCGCCGCGTGGCCCGGCCGACGGGGCAGGAGGCGGGCGCCTATGTGGTGGAGCATCCCGCCGGCGCGCTGACGGTGCTTCTGTCGCAGGACGAGAGGGGTGCTGTGACCCGCAGCGGCTTCCTGCGCACCGCGCGGAAGCTGATGGCGGGCGAGGTGTTCCCGGCGCCTGAGGGGTGAGTGGGTGGTCCGGTGCGCTGGGCGGGTGAGCCAGACAGCAGTAGGGCTGGCGTGGGCAGTATTGGCTGTTCCGAGGGGTTGTTGAGCGGGCGGCGCTTCGAGGTGCCCTCGCCACGAATGGCCCTCGGATGCGGCGCGCTAAACCCATTTTTATCAGGGTTTTATCCGGCGAAGCTCCAGTGAAGTGAGCTTTGGCCAGGGCTACCTGATGCCAGTCCGAACTCGCCACGCCACCCGCTCAGGCGTCGAGCCACATTACCAGCGATGTGCCCAGCAGCACCGCCAGCGCGAGATAGCCCGCGAGCTTGGCGCCGAAGCCCTGCGGGGGACCGGGCGGCAGCGGCTCGGCCTCGATGTCCGGGGCGGGCTCGTCGGTCAGGATCAGATAGGCGAACATCCCGATCAGCGCCAGCCAGGCCAGCCCGACCACCAGCCCCGAGCCCGTCGCGGTCATCGCAGGAATCCCCAGAGCAGCGCCGCGACGCCGAGGCTCAACCCGCAGGAGATCAGCGCGGTGACTTGCACCGCGCCGCTCGCGACCCGCTCGGGATCGGCGCGCCGTCCGCGCAGCACGCTGCGCAGGAAGCGCGTCTCGACATAGGCGGCGGAGAGCGAAATCGTGAGGTAGACCTGCGCGACCGCGGCGAAGCCGAGAACGACAAGCAAGGAGGCGGACATTTCGGATGCCTTGAAAACGGGGACAGCCCCCGGGCCGCGGCGGCCAGAGAGGCATCTGTGGCGCCGCCGGGCGCTTTGCCAGAGGGGGTGGGGGATTATTTTTTGGGAAGCTGGGAAGCTGGGAAGCTGGGAGATTTGGAGGCAGGAGACGAAGGCTGGGAGCTGAGAGCTCGGAGTTGGGAGCTAAGAGACGAGGGCAGGGAGCTGGGAGACCTGAGACGGGAGCCGCAGCCTTGGTGCTCTGACCAGCGGGCGCGGACCAGCGGGTTCGGATGTTCTCTGACTTCGCTGCCAAGGAGGGCCATCAACGGGCGACCGAGGAGGGGCGCCGCACCTTTCTTGGAACGTCCACCGACCTGGCCCAGAGCCTATTGCCAGGGCCCCCTCGGACCGCCGCCCGAGACCGCCACCCAGCCCAACAAATATTCCCCCGCGCTGACCTTGCGGAACGGCCTCGCGCGCCTGATCTCTCTTCAGCCGTCACGCGACGGTTTTTCCGCAAAGGACACCCGAGAATGTATCTTCTCTATGCCGCGGGGGCGAGCCTGGCCGGGCTCCTCGTCATGGCGGCGCTCTATGCCTGCAAGCGCTACTTCCGGCCCGGCGCGCTCCTGCGCGGGCAGATGGTCGACATGCTCCTGATCTCGCTTCTGGTCGGCGTCCTGCCCTTGGCGCTCGGGGCGCTGGGCGTCTTCGCCACGCGGCCCCTGGTCGAGATCGCGCCGCTGGGCCTGCCGCTTGCGGCTGCCTTGTTGGCGCTGAGCCTTGCGGGGCTCGGCCTGACCGCGCGGCTCTTCCGGCTGACGATGCTTCTGGTCAAGGCCGAGAGCGCCCCCAAGGCCAGCGTCACGCCTCTGCCGCCGCGCCCGCGCACGCCGGTCAGCCCGGCGCCGAGGATGCGGCGGGCGGCCTGAGAGGGTCTATGCGCGGCGGCTCTCCGGGGCCGCCGCGTTGGGTTTGGTGTGGGGGCGGGACCTAAGAGGCGGTCCTCAAAGGCTTTCCTTTCACCCCTGAAAACGCACCCCGGTGCCACTGGGTCTGCTTTCGCCGTGCGAAAGCCGCGCCGTGGCCGCTGCGCGCGGTTTCGCAAAGCGAAAGCGGATCCGGGGCCGCCGCGCCTGCCTTCGCGGTGCGAAAGCATACCCCCCCCTTCAACGGGCACCACGGAGGGCGCGCGGCGGACCGGGGGCCGGCGCTGCTGCCCTTCGAGCGAGGCGCTTTATCCTAGCAAGGTCAGGGCTAGTGGGGAGCTACGTGCACCGCACACAAGAGCGCCGGCCCATCGGGCCGGTCCGGCGCGCGCCCGGCACCTGCGGTGCTGTTCGGGCGCAAGAGGGGGCGGGGGTGTGGTTGAGGGTGCGCGTGCCGATGAGGGTTGCTAGGCAGATTGCCAAGCGGTCTGTTTGCGGACCTTCGCAGCGCAGAAAACATCCCCTCCAGCGGGGTGCGTGCCAGCGGCCATCTCGCTCCAAATTTACTCCTGCCACCACACCCCCAAAAACACCCCGACACCCCCCCCAAACCACCCGACCCGAATTATTTTCACCGCCCCCCGCGCGCCATCTTGAAAGCCTCCGGGGGCACACCGATTTGCCTGAGGCTCGGGCGGGCTGTCCGCCCCAGACACTCCACAGGAGAACTCAGACATGCGTCGTGCAGCAGTTGGTGCCATGGTGGTCGCTCTGTTCGCGGCCCCGGCTTTCGCCCTCACCGTGTCGGACGTCGACACCGATGGCGACAGCCTGGTTTCCTTCACCGAAATGGCGGTGGCCTACCCTGACCTGACCGAGGCGCTCTTCGCCGAGATCGACACCAGCGACGACAGCCTCGTCGATGAGGCCGAGCTCGCCGCCGCCCTCGACCAGGGCGTGATCCTGGAGCCCGCCGAGTAACCGCGCAGCCCCGCAAAGGCGCGCGCTCGGCGATAGAAGGATCGCTCCCATGGCCATGACCCCCTATGCGCCCAAACAGACCCAAATGTGGGCCTGGGGCGGCGCGGCCGTCGCGGCAATCGTGGTGATTGTCGCGCTCGGCTACGGCTTCGACTGGTTCGGCGGCACGGTCTCGGAAACGGGGACCCCGGCGGCCGATGTGGCGGCCCCCGCCGCCCAGTGAGCCCAGAGGCATCGTGACGACAAGGCCCCCGGCGGCGCTGCGCCCGGCGGGGGCCACCGCGGCTCCCCGGACCCCGAAAAACCACGGAGGCGGGGCAGGACACGGCCCCCCGGTCCCCGCAAAACCACGGGGGGAGGGGCTGGACGCGGGCGCCCGGCATGGCACATGGGCGTGGAACGGGGCATTCATGCCCCGAGGCCATGGCGCAGGCCGAGGCCCGGGACGGGCCGGGCGGCGCGCAACACAGGCGCAAGACAGGCGCAAGACAGGGGACCAAGCTCATGGATATCTGGCTGCCGCTTCTCGGAGGGCTGGTGCTGCTCGTCGCGGGCGGGGAGTTCCTGGTGCGGGGCGCCGTGCAGGTGGCGACCGCGCTCCGGGTCTCGCCCCTGGTCATCGGGTTGACGCTGGTGGGCTTCGGCACCTCGACGCCGGAGCTGGTGACCTCGGTGCAGGCGGCGCTCAGCGACGCGCCGGGCATCGCCTACGGCAATATCGTCGGCTCCAACATCGCCAATATCCTCTTGATCGTCGGCTGCGCGGCGCTGATCAGCCCCATGGTGGTGGCCTCCTCGGCGCTGAAGCGCGACGGGGCGGTGATGCTGGCGGTGGCGCTGATCTTCGCGGGGCTCGCGGCGCTGATGCCCATGGGCCGGCTCATCGGACTGGCCTTCGTGCTGGCGCTGGCGGTCTACATCTACATGGCCTTCCGGCAGGAGCGCGCGGCCTCGGAGGCGAACCACGGCGCGGTCTACGACAAGAGCCTGGCCCTGCAGGAAACCGACGCGGCGCTGACGCCCGAGGGCACCCCGCGCCGGGCGCTGGTGATCTCGGGGCTGATCGCGCTGGCGGGGCTGGTGCTGGTGGTCTTCGGCGGCCGCTTCCTGGTCACGGGCGCGGTGAGCCTCGCCCGCAGCTTCGAGATTTCCGAGACGGTGATCGGGCTGACCATCGTGGCGGTGGGCACGTCGATGCCCGAGCTGGTGACCTCGGTGGTGGCGGGGCTGCGCAAGCAGGGCGATGTGGCCTTCGGCAATATCGTGGGCTCGAACATCTACAACATTCTCGGGATCGGCGGCTTCACCGCGCTGATCGCACCGGGGCCGGTGCCGGTGGAGATCCTGCGCTTCGACAACCTGGTGATGCTGGGCGTGTCGGTGACGCTGGTGGCCTTTGCCTGGACGGGCCTGCGCATCGCGCGCTCCGAAGGGGCGGTGCTTTTGGCGGGCTACGTTGCCTATCTCTGGGTGATCTGGCCCTGAGCGGGGTGACCCTGGCGGTCTTTGCTTGCGGGCGAAAATCGAGGCGGGTCTGTCACTGCCTGGACTTCGCCCGCGCGCGGGCGGCGAGATAAGCGCCCGCTCCCCACCCGCCCCAGAAAAACAGGGCCTCTTCGCAGGTTTTGTCCCTTATCCGCACCCCTGAAACCCGCGCCCCGACACCCCCGCTCCCCGGGGCTACCCTGCGGTTTTCCCACCGGATTCCCGCAAAACTCCGTAGCACTGGGTATTCCGTGGGCCAGATGTTGCGGCTAGGGTCTGCGCACTCACGATCCGCTTGGGGAGGGCGGTGACGTCTGCGCATCACGCTGCGCCCGCGTCCGAAATGACCCTCCCGAGCCTTTAAAAAACTGGGAGGATATCATGGATCGTCGTTCATTCCTGAGAACGTCCGCACTTGGCGGCAGCGCGGCAGCCGCGTCCACGCTGGCCGCTCCGGCCTATGCGCAGGGCCAGCGGACGCTCACCATGGTCACGTCCTGGCCCCGCGGCTTTGCGGTGCTGGACGATGCGGCCAGCTAACTCGTCGACTACGTCAACAAGCTCTCCGACGGCGAGCTGACCATCGAGAAGAAGGCCCCCGGCGAGCTGGTGGGCGCGCTCGAGGTCTTCGACGCGGTCTCCTCGGGCCAGGCCGACATGTACCACTCGGCCGACTACTACTTCGTCGGCCAGCACCCGGGCTGGGCCTATTTCACCGCCGTGCCCTTCGGCGGCACCGCGCAGGAAGTGACCAACTGGTACTACCATGGCGGCGGCCAGGAGCTGCATGACGAGCTGGGCTCGATCTTCAACCTCAAGGGCCTGATCGCCGGCAACTCCGGCTCGCAGTCGGGCGGCTGGTTCCGCAACGAGATCTCCTCGGCCGAGGACTTCAACGGTCTGAAGTTCCGCATGCCGGGCCTCGGCGGCCAGGTGCTGGGCAAGCTTGGCGCCTCGGTGCAGAACATCCCCGGCGGCGAGCTTTACCAGGCGCTCTCCTCGGGCGCGCTCGACGGTCTGGAGTGGGTCGGCCCGATGGCGGACGAACGCGCCGGCTTCCAGGAAGTCGCGAAGATCTACTACACCGCGGGCTTCCACGAGCCGGGCTCGGCGCTGTCGGCCAACGTCAACCTCGACGTCTGGAACGACCTCACCGAGAAGCAGCGCAACATCCTGTCGATCGCCTCGCAGGCGGTGACGCACTACCAGCTGGCCGAGACCCTGGCCAACAACGGTGCGGCGCTGGCGCGTCTGCAGAGCCAGGGCGTGCAGACCCTGCAGTTCCCCGACGACGTCTGGGATGCCTTCGGCGCGGCCTCCAAGGAGGTCCTCGACGAGAACATGGGCGACGAGCTCTTCGCGAAGATCCGCAACTCCTTCGACGAGAGCCTCGCGGCATCGGCCTCCTGGATCAACAAGTCGGACGGCTACTACGTGCAGCAGCGCGTCCGCGTGCTCGGCCAGGGCTGATCGACATTTCAAACCAACAGGGGGTCCCGCCATCGCGCGGGGCCCTCACGCGTAATCGCTGACAGGCGTCCGGGCCGCGAAGACCCGGCGAGGGGGAGCAATGGAAGAAGAAGCGATCGGCCTTGGCGGGGCCTTCGCGGCACTGGGCTCTGGCATAGTCTGGGTGCTTCAGAACATCGCGATGGCATTCTACAACTTCGGCTACGCGGTGACCCATCCCGGCCTCTGGCTGGACTGGTCCAACCCCGAGGCGATCATGCGGGTCGTCTACTACGGCGGCTCGGTGGAATTCTTCTTCGTCGTCTTCACCTTCTTCCTGGTGCTGACCGCGGTCGGCATGTGGAAGAACAAGATCCTCTGGGGCACGGTGATCGGCCTCGAGGCCCTGGCCAACACGCTGGGGCGGATCTTCTGCTGGGCGGGCCTCCTGATGGTCCTGCAGCAGGTGGTGATCGTCTTCATGCAGCGGATCTTCACCCGGCCGGACATCTCCTTCGGCTTCGGGGTGCCGCTCGAGTTCGACATCTCCTGGTGGGCCGAGGAGCTGAAGCTCTACAACGCGCTCGTGGTGGCGCTTTGCCTGACCTATACCTTCGTGCAGAAGGGCCACGTCCGCGTCGACCTGATCTACGCGGCGGTCAGCTACCGCACCAAGCGGGTGATCGACATGTTCGGCAGCCTGGCCTTCATGCTGCCCATGGCGACGCTGATCTGGATGTATGCCTGGTACTTCCTCTGGCGGCACCTGATCGTGCCCAAGCCCTCGGCCTCCGAACCGCTCGAGCGGCTCGTGATGAAGGCCCGGGTGCTGCGCTGGAACGTCGAGACCATCGGCTTCAGCCCGAACGGCTTCACCGGCTATTTCCTCTTCAAGATCCTCCTTCTGGCCATTGCCGGCCTGATCTTCCTGCACGGCATCGCCTTCTTCTACCGCTCCTACCTCGAGTGGAAGGAAGGGCCCGAGAGCGAGGACAAACATCTCGACATCGACCGCCTCGACGATCCGGTCGAGGAGCACGCCCAGCGCGTCGACATCTAAGGGGCAGGGACAAGAGACATGCTATTCGGACTGGACGGGGTCGAGATCGGCCTGATCATCGTCTTCATCACGCTCTTTTCGGCCATTCTCTCGGGCTTCCCGGTGGCCTTCGCGATCGGCGGGGCGGGGGTCATCTCCTTCGGGATCATCGCCGCGCTCGACAGCGCGGGGTTGTTGATCCACCAGGCGATCGACACCAACACGCAGGCCTTCGCGGATGTGGTCTCGACCGGGATAAACCCCGACGCCATATCGATATTCACCCATCCCGAGCTGCCACGATACGCCACCGGGGTCTTCCCCGACGGCTGGCAGACGGCGCTTGACCGCAACGTCTCCTTCATCGTCAACCGGATCAACGAGCGGGTGCTCGCCGGCCAGTCGATCGAGACGCTTCTGGCGGTGCTGATGTTCGTGCTGATGGGCATCGTGCTCGAGCGTTCGAAGATCGCCAACGACCTTCTGACCACCATGGCGCGGGTCTTCGGCCCGCTGCCGGGCGGCCTTGCCGTCTCCATCGTGGTCGTCGGCGCCTTCCTCGCGGCCTCGACCGGCATCGTCGGCGCGACCGTGGTGACCATGGGCCTCTTGGCCCTGCCGACCATGCTGCGCAACAACTACTCGCCCGAGCTGGCCACCGGCGTCATCGCCGCCTCGGGCACGCTGGGGCAGATCATCCCGCCCTCGATCGTGATCGTGCTTCTGGGCACCTTGGCGGGCGATCTCTATTCCGCCGCACAGGAATCCCGCGCCCAGCTCGCGGGCTGCACCGACGCGCTGACCTACCTGGGCGAACCGGCGGTGGTTTCGGTCGGCACGCTGTTCCAGGCGGCGCTTCTGCCGGGCATCCTGCTAGCGCTTCTTTATGCGGGCTATGCATTCGTCTACGCGCTCTTCAATCCCTCCAAGGCCCCGGCCGTGGAGCTGGCGGGCGCCACCGGCGAGGTCATCACCCGCGGCGAGAAGCTGACCTGGTTCCTCTTCGCGCCCATCGCGATCATCGTCGGCACGGTGCTCTTCGCCAATGTCGGCATCGTCGGCTCGCAGGACACCACGGTGAACAGCTTCACCACCAGCGGCGAGGCGGCCTCGCTGCGGACCAATGTCGACGCCCAGTGCCAGGCCTCGATGATCGAGCTGCACGGCCAGGAGGCCTGGGACCGCGCGGTCGAGGAACAGCGGGCCATCGACCAGGGCGATGGCGGCGTCGAAAGCACCCGCCTGAGCGACGAGCAGGTCGCCGAGGCCGAGATCCTCAAGGCCCAGAACGCGGCGCCGATCGGCACCGGCATGAGCATCCTGGCGATGATCTTCGGGCTGATGCTGGTGGTCGGCCGGGGCATCGCGCCCACCGACGAGCCGAAGCCGCTGATCGTGGGCACCGCCGGCGTGCTGCTGCTGCTGCTCTTGGACGTGGTGGTGATCGCGCCGACGACCTCGGCTTCGGCCACGCTCTTCTGGATGGTCGTGCCGGGGGCGATGATGCTCTACGGGGCGAAACACGCCGCCGCCCGCATGGGCCGGAACGAGCTGATCCGCGTGGTCTTCCCGCCGCTCGTGCTGATCGTGGCGGTGCTGGGTTCGATCCTCGGCGGCATCACCAACCCGACGCCCGCCGCGGCGCTGGGTGCGGCGGGGGCGATCATGCTGGCGGCCTACCGCAAGCTGCGCGAGCAGAACCGCGACCCCTGGGTCATCGTCTATGCGACGCTGGCGGTGATCGCGACGATCCTGATCGGCATCAACTTCGATCTCAGGATCAACACCGAGGTGGTCTCGGCGGGAAGCTGGTTCGGGTTCTTCCTGGCCTATGGCGCCTATGCCTTCGCCTTCTTCGGGCTGCTCTATGCCTGCTGGGTGCTCTTCACCTCCGGCGTTCTGACGCCCGCGGTGCGCGAGACGGCCAAGGTGACCTCGATGGTCTTCACCATCCTGATCGCCTCGCAGCTTCTGAACCTGGTGGTGATCTCCTTCGGGGGCGAACACTACATCCAGAAGTTCCTCCAGAGCTTCGACAACGAGTTCAAGGTCTTCCTGATCGTGATGCTCGTGCTCTTCGTGCTGGGCTTCGTGCTGGACTTCCTCGAGATCATCTACATCGTCGTGCCGATCGTCGGCCCGGTGATCTACGGGGGCTCCTTCGATCCGAAGTGGGTGACCATCATGATCGCGGTGAACCTGCAGACCTCCTTCCTGACGCCGCCCTTCGGCTTCGCGCTGTTCTACCTGCGCGGGGTGGCCCCGAAGGAGGTGACCACGGGGCACATCTACCGCGGGGTCGCCCCCTTCGTGCTGATCCAGGTGGTCGGGCTGGCGCTCCTGTGGTTCTTCCCGGGCATCGTGACCATCGTGCCGGACCTGATCCCGAACTGATCGGGTTTGGAGAGAGAGGTGAGGCGCCGCGGGGCAGGGGGTCCGCGGCGTCTTTTTTGTTTGAGGGGGCGGGGGTTGGGGGTTGGTCTCAGGTCTCAGGTCTCAGGTCTCAGGTCTCAGGTCTCTGGTCGCGCGAGCGCTGGTCGCTGGTTGCTGCTCGTTGGCCATTGCCCGGTCGTGACCCGTTGGTCACTGGTCGTTGGTTACTGGTTGCCGGTCACGGCGTGTTGGTCCTGCAAGCGCCGACGCGCGGGCGACGCCAACAGGCAAACAACTGCCCAACCCGGCGCAGCCGCCCAACTCCCCCCTCTCAACCCGCCCCACCGGAGGGCGCGCGCCGGAGCGGGGGCCGGCGCAGCCGAACTCTGTGCCAAGCGCTTTATCCCACCAAGGTCAGGGCTCGGGGATAGCTACGCCTGCCACCCCAAGGAGCGCCGGCCCATCGGGCCGGTCCGGCGCGCGCCCGGCACCTTCGGTGCTATTCGGGCGCAAGATGGCGCGGGGTGAGGCCGAACACCCGGGCACCGGCGGTCCATTCAGCGAAAACGGGGTGAGGTCGCGGCTCCCCAACGCATCAGCAAGCCTCAACAGAGGGCGCGCACCGGACCGGGGGGCGGCGCTGCCGACCTCTGAGCTATGCGCTTTATCCCAGCAAGGTCAGGGCTAGTGGATAGCTGAGCACGCCACCCCAAGGAGCGCCGGCCCATCGGGCCGGTCCGGCGCGCGCCCGGCATCTTCGATGCTATTCGGGCGCAAGTGGGCGCAGCTCACAAGCGTTGCGGAAAAAAGGCCAGGGCGTAGCCATCGCGCCCTCACCCCAGCCGCCCCTCTCACCCCACCGTATCCGGCAGCGAGATATTCGCCACCTGCTCGGCGATCGGGTCGGTATGCCCGGGGTCCATGTCGCGCGAGAAATCCTCGCTGCCGTCCAGCGCCACCCAGCCGCCGTCGCGGAAGACCTCGAGCCCCTTGAAATTGCGCTTGTAGCCCATCTTCGGGCTGCCCGGCACCCAGTAGCCCAGGTAGACGTAAGGCAGCTTCGCCTCCCGCGCGATCTCGATGTGATCGAGGATCATGTAGCCGCCCAGCGACTGCCGGGGCGTGTCGGGCTCGTAGAAGGAATAGACCATCGACAAGCCGTCATCGAGCACATCGGTCAGGCAGACCGCGGTCAGATGGTCGTCGGCGCCGTCGACATATTCGATCACCCGGCTGCGGATCGGGGTCTCCTCGATCATCGCGGCGAACTCGAAGATGTCCATGTCGGCCATGCCGCCATCGGCGTGGCGGGTGTCGAGATAGCGGCGGAAGAGCCCGTATTGCTCCTCGGTGGCCCAGGGGCTGGTCGCGCGGCGCAGCAGGTGGGCGTTGCGCTTCAGCGTGCGGCGCTGGCTTTTCGACGGGGCGAATTTCGACACGTCGATCCGCGCCGAAAGGCAGGCCGCGCATTCCGAGCACGACGGGCGATACAGCACGTTCTGCGAGCGCCGGAACCCCTGTTTCGACAGCGAGTCGTTCAGCCGCTCGGCCTGCGGCCCCTGCAGGGCGGTGAACAGCTTCCGTTCCATCCGCCCCTCGAGATAGGGGCAGGGCTGCGGCGCCGTCACGTAGAATTGCGGGGCAAGGGGCAGCGTGTGGCGCATGTTGTGAAAGGTTCCGTCCTGCTCAGCCTGTAATCCGGGAAGGTAGCAACGAAACAGGCGCGCGCCAAGGTCTGACGCGCGCCCGCAGAGGGCCCTTCAGTCCAGGCCCAAGCTCAGGCCCGGCGGTTGATCATCACCGTGCCCAGGACCAGGTCGGTCAGGCCCTGGCGGCGCTCGCTGGTGAGCATCAGCACGATCGAGCCGACCTGCACGATCGCGGTCGAGACCGAGAGCGCGTAGCCCAGCGTGTGGAAGAAGGCGAGCCCGGCGTCGAGCCGCTGGCCGTAGGCGTCGCGCAGCTCGATCGCCATGGCGCGCATGCCCCAGGTGGCCGAGCCGTTGGCGATGGTGATCCAGCGGTAGAGGAAGCTGACCATCAGCCAGACGAGCGGCAGGAAGAACAGCGCGATGCCCAGGGTGAAGACCACCGCCGGGATCACCAGGATCGCCACCAGGATCATGTCGATCACCCAGGCCAGAAGGCGCTTGGTGGTCACGCTGTCGTAGAACTCCGGCTGCGTCACCGGGTCGGGAAGATGGGAGGTTGCGGCGTGCATGGGTCTGTCTCTCGGTCGGTCACTGTCCGGGCGGGCGGGGTCACGGGGCCCATATGGGCCCCGCGGGCGGCATTGTCAGGAGGCGGTCTCGCCCTCGTCGTCGCGGGCGCGGGTGTCGCGCTCCTTCATGAACTCGTCGAACTCGGCCTTGTCGCGGGCCTCGCGCAGACGGCGCAGGAAGCTCTCGAACTCGGCCTGTTCATGCTCGAGCCGGCGGAGGGTCTCCTCCTTGTAGGCGTCGAAGGCGCTGTTGCCCGAGGGCTTCATGGCCGAGAAGGCGCGGCGCGAGGCCGAGGAACGGCGGGACGAACAGGAAAACATGCGTTTGCTCCAGATCATATAGGCGAGAAGCGCGAGCCCGAGGGGCCAGAAAAGGACGAAACCTGCGATCATGGCGACGATCCAGGCGCCTTTGCCCCTGGCGTCGAGCCAGGCTTCCGCGCGGCTCAGCCAGCCTGCGGTGGCGGGCAGGGTGCTTGATTGGGCGACGGTGCTCATTTGGGTCTCCTTGGGTTGCGGCGGTATCGCGGGGGCGTGATGTGAATGTCTTTCACATTACTTGAGATCGGAACGCGAGCCCGTGCTTTCAAGGGGCGATGTGAATGAGTTTTACATTTTTTCGACGCGGGCCGCACCCGGGGCCGGAAAACCCCGGAAAATAAACCCCGGAAAACCGCGCCTCGGGCCGCTCAGAGGGTGAAATCCGCCTCCTCGGCGCCGGTCAGTTCGGGCAGCCGGGCGCTTTCGATGCGCACCACGTGGCGCGGGGTGCCGGCGGCGGCCCATGCGGCCTCGAACTCCAGGAGCCGCGGATCGATCCAGGCCCGGATCGGGTTCAGATGCCCCACCGGGGCGACGCCGCCGATGGCAAAGCCGGTCTGCGCCCGGATCAGCGCCGCATCGGCCTTGCCCAGGGGTTCGCCCGCCAGGCCTGAGGCCTTCTCGGCGTCGACCCGGTTGCCGCCCGCGGTCAGGAAGAGCACCGCCGCGCCGCTCTCCTCGGCGCGGAAGATGATCGACTTGGCGATCTGGTCGATCTCGCAGCCCACCGAGGAGGCCGCCTCGGCCGCCGTCCGGGCCTGGCCGACCTCGCGAATTTCGGGCTCCAGTCCCGCCGCTTCCAAGGCCGCGCGCACGCGCTTGAGGCTCTTGCTCATCTGCCGATGCCCTCCCGTCCTGTCCGTCCCGATGGCTGGCGCGGACGAGACAGGATCGGCGCGGGATGTGCAAGCCGGGGGCGCTTCGGGCCATTGCGCTCGGGCCGCTGTCGTGACCAGATCGGCCCATGTCCTTCGATGCCCGCATGACCCGCTGCCCCCGACCTTATGATCCCGAACAGGGCGCCGAGGCGCGCGCCGCCGCGCCCTGGGCCGCGGGCGGCATGGGTGATCTGATCGCCGGGGCGGGCGGCACCGCGCCTTACCTTGGCACGCTGATCCAGCGCGAGGGCGCCTGGCTCGAAGGCGCGGCCGAAGACCCCGAGGCGGCGATCGAGACGCTGTTTGAGGCGCTGCGCGCCGGGCCCGTCGAGAGCCGCCCGAGCGATCTGCGCGAGGCCAAGCGGCGGGTGGCATTGCTGACCGCGCTGGCCGACCTCGGCGGGGTCTGGCCGCTCGAGACGGTGACCGCGACGCTGACGCGCTTTGCCGATCTCTCGGTGCAGCTCGCGCTCGAGGCCACGGTCGGCGCCGAAATCCGGCGCGGCAAGTTGCCCGGCGCGACCGAGGAGGACATCCCCGAGGCCGGCGGCATGGTGGCGCTGGCCATGGGCAAGATGGGCGCGCATGAGCTGAACTATTCCTCGGACATCGACCTGATCTGCCTTTTCGACGAGACCCGCTTTGCGCCCGAGGATTTCCACGAGGCGCGGGCCAGCCTGGTGCGGGCGACGCGGAAGATGTGCCAGATGCTCTCGGATCTGACCGGCGAGGGCTACGTCTTCCGCACCGACCTGCGGCTCCGGCCCGACCCGGCGGTGACGCCGGTCTGCATGGCCATGGAGGCGGCGGAACATTACTACGAGAGCCTCGGCCGAACCTGGGAACGCGCGGCCTATATCAAGGCCCGGCCCGCGGCGGGCGACCTCAAGGCGGGCGCGACATTCCTCGAGACGCTGCGCCCCTTCGTCTGGCGGCGGCACCTCGATTTCGCGGCGATCCAGGACGCCCACGACATGCGGCTGAGGATCCGCAAGCACAAGGGGCAGGGCAA
Organism: Roseivivax sp.; assembly: GCF_054552075.1. NCBI lineage: Bacteria > Pseudomonadati > Pseudomonadota > Alphaproteobacteria > Rhodobacterales > Roseobacteraceae > Roseivivax > Roseivivax sp. The sequence continues at coordinate 217,094 of NZ_JBTOLZ010000004.1, read as the reverse complement.
GCGCATCGCGCTCGAGGGCCACGACATGAAGCTGGGCCGCGGCGGCATCCGCGAGATCGAGTTCTTCACCCAGACCCAGCAGATCATCGCCGGGGGCCGCGACCCGGACCTTCGGGTGCAGGGCACCGTCGCGGGCATGGCACGGCTCGCCGAGAAGGGCTGGATCCCCGCGGCCAGCGCCGAGACGCTCACCGGCCATTACCGCGCGCATCGCGAGATCGAGCACCGGGTGCAGATGATGAACGACGCGCAGACCCATCTCCTGCCGACGAACGACGAGGGCTTCGGGCGGCTTGCGGCGCTTTGTGACAAGGATGTCAGTGAGTTGCGGGGCGATATTCGTGCGCGACTCGAAGAGACCCACGCCACGACCGAGGGCTTCTTCGCCCCCGATGCGCCCAGCGAAGGCGTGGTGGAGCCGGACTTCGGCGCGGGCATTACCGAGCGCTGGCCGAGCTATCCGGCGCTGCGCTCCTCGCGCGCGGTGGCGATCTTCAACCGGCTGAAGCCGGACATCCTCGCCCGCCTGCAATGCGCCGCGCGGCCCGAAGAGGCGCTGGCGGCCTTCGACGGCTTTCTCGAGGGGCTTCCGGCGGGCGTGCAGCTTTTCTCGCTCTTCGAGGCCAACCCCCAGCTCATCGACCTCCTGGTCGATATTGTCGCGACTTCCCCGGACCTTGCGCGGTATCTTTCACGTAACGCTGGAGTTTTCGACGCGGTGATCGGCGGGGATTTCTTCGCCGATTGGCCGGGGCTCGAGGCGCTGAAAGCCTCGCTGCAGGAGACGCTGGAGCGCGAGGGCGACTACGAGCGGCGGCTCGATGCGGCGCGGCGCTGGGGCAAGGAATGGCACTTCCGCACCGGCGTGCATCTGTTGCGGGGCCTCGCCACCGCCGAGGAGGCCGCCGCGCAATACGCCGAGATCGCCGAGGCCTCGCTCTCGGGGCTCATGCCCTATGTGGTCGAGGATTTCGCCCGGCGCTACGGCCAGCCGCCGGGCAAGGGCGCGGTGGTCCTGGGCATGGGCTCGCTCGGTGCCGGGCGGCTGCACGCACGCTCGGACCTCGATGTGATCGTCATCTACGACCCCGATGGTGTCGAGGCCTCGGACGGCAAAAAGGCCCTGTCCTCAAGGGCCTATTACGCGCGGCTCACCCAGGCGCTGGTGGCTGCCGTGACCGCGCCCATGGCCGAGGGGCGGCTTTACGAGATGGACATGCGGCTGCGCCCCTCGGGCAACCAGGGGCCGGTCGCGACCTCGCTGGCCTCCTTCCGCAGCTACCAGACCGAGGAGGCCTGGACCTGGGAACACCTGGCGCTGACCCGCGCCCGCCCGGTCGCGGGCGAGCCGGCGCTGGCCCAAGAGGTCTCGGAGTTCCGCCAGGCGCTCCTGGCCGAGCCGCGCGACCGCGCCAAGGTGCTGGGCGAGCTGGCCGAGATGCGCAGCCGCATCGCCGCGGCCAAGGGCACCGGCGCCACCTGGGACGTGAAGATCGGCCGCGGCCGGATGCAGGAGATCGAGCTTCTGGCCCAGGCCGCGGCGCTTCTGTCGGAACACACGCCCGAGCGCATCGACGCGGCCCTCTCGGAGGCCGAGCGCATCGGCATGATCGCCCCGGGCGAGGGCGACACCCTTTGCGCGGCCTATGACCTCTTCTGGGCGCTGCAGATCGGCGGGCGGCTGGTCTCGGACGGGGCCTTCGACCCCGAGGAGGCGGGCGGCGGCGCACGGGCCTTGCTGTCGCGGCTGACCGGCGCCGAGGACATGGCCGCGCTCGGCGCGCTTCTGGAAGAGAAAGGTGCCGAGGCCGGGGCGATCATCGACCGGGCGCTCGGACAGGAGGAGGGCGCATGAGCCAGGAGATGGACCCCAAGGGCCTCATCCGCGAGGCCTACCGCATCGAGGGCATCACGCTCGAGGATTGCCGGACGATCTTCCTCGACTGGGCGCTCGGCCTGCCGCTCGAGGCCGACAACGGCGCCGCCATCCGCGCCATGCTGGAGCGCTACGGCGACCCGGAACACCCGATGACGCAGGTCCTGCGGGAAGGGCTCAGCGGGCTGCAGAGCCCCCGCCGCCGGGGCGGCTGGCGGGGGCGCAGCCGCTCACGGCATTAGCGCGCCAGCGCCGCCGCCTCGCGGGCCAATTCGGTGATCCCGGCCCAGTCGCCGGCTTCCATCTTGTCCTTGGGCGCCACCCAGGAGCCGCCGACGCAGAGCGTGTTCGACAGGCCCAGGTAGTCCGGCGCATTGGCCAGCGAGACGCCGCCCGTGGGGCAGAACCGCACCTGCGGCAGGGGCGCGCCGATGGCCTTCAGCGCCTTGGCGCCGCCGTTGGCCTCGGCGGGGAAGAACTTCTGCACGGTGTAGCCGCGTTCGAGAAGCCGCATGACCTCGGTCGAGGTGGCCGCGCCGGGCAGCAGCGGCAGGTCGCGCGCCTCGCAGGCGTCGAGGATCGCCTCGGTCGCGCCGGGCGAGACGCCAAAGCGCGCCCCGGCGGTCACCGCGGCCTCCACGTCGGTCGGCGACAGGAGCGTGCCGGCGCCCACCACGCCGCCTTCGACCTGGGCCATCTCGGTGATCGCCTCGAGCGCCACGGGCGTGCGCAGCGTCACCTCGAGGACCGGCAGGCCGCCGGCGACCAGCGCCTCGGCCAGGGGCTTGGCATGGGCCAGGTCGTCGATCACCAGGACCGGGATGACGGGGGCCAGGCGGCAGAGGTCTTCGGAGGCGGCGCTGGCATCGGCGGGTGTGATCATGGGTCAGTCGCTTTTCTGGGTATCGTCAGGATAGAGGGCGGGGGGCGGCGTGGGTCAGACCACCACAGCCGCGCCGTTCGAGGAAAGCCCGCAGTTCTCGCGGAAGGCGGCGAAGAGCTCGCGCCCGACGCCATGGCCGTTGTCGGAGAGGTCCGGCGTCGCGGCCTCGCGGCTGTCGAAATCGGGCGCCAGGCAGGTGATCTCGCCGTTGGTGGCATCGACGCGGATCATATCGCCGTCGCGCACCCGCGCCAGGGGGCCGCCCTTGGCCGCCTCGGGGGCGATATGGATGCAGGAGGGCACCTTGCCCGAGGCGCCGGACATGCGCCCGTCGGTGACTAGCGCCACCTTGAGCCCGCGGTCCTGCAGGACCGCCAGCGTCGGCGTCAGCGAATGCAGCTCGGGCATGCCGTTGGCCGAGGGCCCTTGGAAGCGCACCACGACGATCGTGTCCTCGGTGAACTCGCCGGCCTTGAAGGCGTCCTTCACCTGCTGCTGGTCCTGGAAGACCCGGGCCTTGGCCTCGATCACGTGGCGCGAGGGATCGACCGCCGAGGTCTTCATCATGCCGTGGCCGAGGTTGCCGCGCAGCTGCTGCAGCCCGCCGGTCTTCTGGAAGGGATCGGTGGCGGGACGCAGGATCTTGTCGTTCTGCGTCGTCCCGGCGCCGGGGGCATAGACCACGCGGCCCTCTTCGAGCTTCGGCTCCTGGGTGTAGAGCGACAGCCCGTCGCCCGCGACGGTCTTCACCTCGTCGTGCAGGAGCCCGGCCGAGAGCAGCTCTCCGATCATGTAGGACAGCCCGCCCGCAGCGTGGAAGTGGTTCACGTCCGCCAGGCCGTTCGGATAGACCTTGGCCATGAGCGGCACGACGTTGGAGATCTCGTCGAAATCGTCGAGCTCGAGCTCGATCCCCGCCGCGCGGGCCATGGCGGGCAGGTGCAGCACCAGGTTGGTCGAACCGCCGGTGGCCATCAGCCCGACGATGCCGTTCACGAAGGCCTTGGCGTCCAGCACGTCGCAGACCGGGCGGTAGTCGTTGCCGAGCGCGGTGATCTCGGCGGCGCGTTCGGTGCCCGCCACGGTCAGCGCCTCGCGGAGCGGCGTGCCCGGGTTCACGAAGGAGGCGCCGGGCAGGTGCAGGCCCATGAACTCCATCAGCATCTGGTTGGAGTTCGCGGTGCCGTAGAAGGTGCAGGTGCCGGGCCCATGATACGAGGCCATCTCGGCCTCCATCAGCTTGTCGCGGCCCACTTCGCCCGCGGCGAACTGCTGGCGGACCTTGGCCTTCTCGTCGTTGGGCAGACCCGAGGTCATCGGCCCGGCGGGCAGGAAGATGCCCGGGATATAGCCGAAGGTGGCCGCCGCCATGACGAGGCCCGGCACGATCTTGTCGCAGACCCCGAGGTAAAGCGCGCTGTCGAAGGTGTTGTGCGACAGCGCCACGCCCGCGGCCAGCGCGATCACGTCGCGGGAAAAGAGCGACAGCTCCATGCCGACCTGGCCCTGGGTGACGCCGTCGCACATCGCGGGCACGCCGCCGGCGACCTGGGCGGTGGCGCCGGCCTCGCGGGCGGCGGCGCGGATCACGTCGGGGAAGCGCTCGAAGGGCTGATGCGCCGAGAGCATGTCGTTGTAGGCGGTCACGATGCCGATGTTGGGGCTGCGGCCGCCCGCCAGCGCGTCCTTGTCGCCGGCCATGGCGGCATAGGCATGGGCCTGGTTGCCGCAGGACAGATGCGCCCGGCGCGGGCCTTCCTCGGCGGCGCGGCGCATGCGGTCGAGATAGGTGGCGCGGCGCGTCTCGGAGCGTTCCTCGATGCGGTCGGTGACCTTGGCGATGGTGGCGTTGAGAGCCATGGCGCGTCCTTTCCCGTCGTCTCTGGGAGCTGTGATCCTTGCCGGTGACATAGCGCGGTTAGCGCTAACGGTAAAGCCCTGTTCGGTGGCCGCATCGGGGCGCGTGCGCCCCCTGTGGCGGGCATGTCCGCGGGAGCGCGCGCGGGGCCGGGCAGGGCGCCCCGGGGGGACCCGCGTGGGGGCCGGTGTGCACCTCTTTTCCCGGGCTTTCCGCGGCGCGCGGAAGCCAGTATGAGGGCGCCATGACATCGCCTTCCTCCGACATGCCGACCCTGCGCATGAAGCCCAAATCCAACGCCCGCGCGATCCGCCGGGGGTTCCCTTGGGTGTTTTCCAACGAGCTTGTCCTCGACCGCCGCGCCAAGGCGCTGGCCCCGGGCACCATCGCCCGGCTCGAGGATGCCGACCGCAAGCCCATGGGCCTCGTCGGCGTCACGCCCGCCTCCAAGATCGCCGCGCGGATGCTCGACCGCGACGCCGAGGCCGAGATCGGTCCCGACTGGCTGCGCGCGCGGCTGTCGCGGGCGCTGGCGCACCGCGAGACGCTTTATGACGCGCCCTATTACCGGCTGGTCCATGCCGAGGCCGACGGGCTGCCGGGCGTGATCATCGACCGTTTCGGCGACCTCGCGGTGCTGCAGCCCAACGCCGCCTGGGCTGACCGGCTCTGCGACGAGATCGCCGCGGCGCTACGCGAGGTGGCGGGTGTCACCACGGTCCTGAAGAACGCCGGTGGGCGCGGACGGCAGCTCGAGGGGCTGGACGACGAGGACCGCGTGCTCTCTGGCGCGGCGCCCGAGGCGCCGCTCACGGTCGAGATGAATGGTGCTACCTACCTTGCCGATGTGACCGGCGGGCAGAAGACCGGGCTGTTCTTCGACCAGCGCCCGAACCACGCCTTTGCCCAGCGGCTCGCCAAGGGTGCGCGGGTGCTCGACGTCTTCAGCCATGTCGGCGGCTTCGGGCTGGCGGCGCTGGCGGGCGGGGCGCAATCGGCGTTGGCGGTCGACGGCTCGGCCCCGGCGCTGGAGCTCGCGACACGCGGGGCCGAGGCCATGGGCGCCGAGGCGCGCTTTGCCACCCGCGCGGGCGATGCCTTCGAGGTGCTGACCGCGCTCGGAGAGGAACAGGCGCGCTTCGAGCTGGTGATCTGCGATCCCCCGGCCTTCGCGCCTGCAAAACCCGCGCTCGAAGCGGGACTGCGCGCCTATGAGCGCGTCGCGCGGCTTTCCGCGCCCCTGGTGGCCGAGGGCGGCTACCTGGTCCTCTGCTCCTGCTCACATGCGGCGGATCTGAGCGCCTTCCAGGGCGCCTGTCTGCGCGGCATCGGGCGCGCCGGGCGTCGCGCGCAGCTCATCCACACCGGCGGCGCCGGGCCGGACCATCCGCTCTTGCCGCAACTGGCCGAGAGCGGCTACCTCAAGGCGCTGTTCTTCCGGCTGTGAAGGTCCTGATCGACACCAATGTCCTCTATCCCACGGTGCTGCGCGAGGTGGTGCTGGGGGTGGCGGGGACCGGCGCCTTCCGGCCGCTCTGGTCGGCGCGCATCCTCGAGGAATGGGCCCGGGCGGCGCGCAAGCTCGGCCCCGACGGCGAGGCCCAGGCCCGGGCCGAGATCGCCGCGCTCTCCGCCGATTGGCCGGGCCGCGAGGTTGCCGTGCCCGAGGCGCTGGCCGCGCGGCTCTGGCTGCCGGACCCGGCGGATGTGCATGTGCTGGCCGCCGCCATCGCGGGCTCGGCGGATGTGATCCTGACCCACAACGCCAAGGATTTCCCGCGCGGCACCCTGGCCGAGGAGGGCCTGTCGCGCGCCGATCCCGACAGCTTCCTGCTGGGCCATTTCAAGGCCGACCCCGAGGCCGTCGCCCGCGCCGCGGAGGCGGTCCTGGCCGAGGCCCGGCGGCTTTCCGATCCCGGCTGGCAGATGCGCCCGCTCCTGAAGAAGGCCGGGCTGCCGCGGCTCGGCAAGGCGCTTGCCGCGCATCTCGGCGACGGCTGAGCCTTGAACCCCGGGGGGCACGCTGCTAGCTGCCTGCGGGTCCGAGGCTTTTCATCGGTCTTTCAGGAGGCTCCGGCGGTGAGCGACGCGCCCAGGCTCGAGATCCGCAATCTGACCCGCCGCTTCGAGGGGAAGACGGTGGTCGACGACGTCTCGCTGCGCATCGCGCCGGGCGAGGTGACCTGCCTGCTCGGCCCTTCGGGCTGCGGCAAGTCGACGACGTTGCGGATCATCGCCGGCGTCGACATGCAGGATTCGGGCGAGATCTACGTCGACGGGCAGCTCATCTGCGACACGATCTACCGGCTGCCGCCCGAGCGGCGCTCGATCGGGCTGATGTTCCAGGACTTCGCGCTCTTTCCGCATCTCTCGGTGGCGCAGAACGTGGCCTTCGGGCTGAGCGGCTCGCGCGAGGCCAACCGCGCCCGCGTCGAGCAGCTGCTCGACCGGGTGGGGCTGCTGCATTACCTCGAGGCCTTCCCGCACGAGCTTTCGGGCGGCGAACAGCAGCGCGTGGCGCTGGCCCGGGCGCTGGCGCCGCGGCCGCGGGTGATGCTCATGGACGAGCCTTTCTCGGGGCTCGACAACCGCCTGCGCGACGGCATCCGCGACGAGACCCTGGCGCTTCTGAAGGAAGAGGGCACCAGCGTGCTCCTGGTCACCCACGAGCCCGAAGAGGCCATGCGCATGGCCGACGAGATCGCGCTGATGCGCGCGGGCCGGATCGTGCAGCAGGGCGCGCCCTACAACATCTACAACGCCCCCGCCGACAAGGCCGCCGTGGCCTTCTTCTCGGACATCAACGTGCTCTCCGGCACGGTGCAGGGGGCGCTGACCGACACGCCCTTCGGGCAGTTCCTGGCCCCCGGCGTGCCCGATGGCGGCCGGGTGGAGATCGTCTTCCGCCCGCAGCATGTGGCCATCGACTTCGACCGCCAGGGCCGGGGGCCGAACCCGACCTCGATGCAGGGCACGCCGGCGCGCGGGCTGGTGGAACGGGCGCGCTTCATGGGCTCGGAGAGCCTCGTGGAGTTCCGCATGGACCACGACAAGGAGGTGCTGCGCGCCACGGTGCCCAATGTCTTCCTGCCGAAGCCCGGCACGCCGATGTGGCTCTCGGTGCGGCGCGACCGCTGCTTCGTCTTTCCCGCTCAGGACGGATGAATGAGACCGCTAAGCGGGGCGGTTGACGCCAAGTCAGCATATTTTTCTCATCTTTTTTAGAAACTTGCAGGGCAGGTTGTCCGTGGCTACGCGCGGGACGTCCGGTGGGCCCCTATGGGGATGGTTATCTGTGCTTCGTTTGGCGAGTGTCCGCCGGACGTTCCACGGTCTTGGCCCGGCGCCGCGCGGGGCCGGTCAGCCGGTGCCGTGGGCGCGGAAATCCTCGAGCCGCTTGCCCGGCTCGTCGACGAAAAGCCCCGCGATCGGGGTCAGCGTCGCCACCCGGTCGATGCGGAAGGTATCGAAGGCCTCGGCGCCCTCGTCCCAGACCACCGCCGTCCAGATCCGCCCCCAGTAATCAAGGTGCAGCGGCCGCACGTCGCGCCGCCGGGGATCGTCGCTCAGGGTGATGCGCAGCTTCTGCCGCGCGCGGATCGCCTTGCGGAAGGCCGGCATGTGCCGGAAGCCTGCGGCGGCCTCGGCAAAAGGGTAGGTGGCGAAGCCGAAGCGTTGCGCGGCCATGCCGGTGTCCTCGGGCAGCACCGCCTCGATCTTGCGCGAGAGCCCCTGCGCGGCCTCGGAGATCTCATCCATCTCGGCAGCGCCCACGGCGGCGAGCCCGAGGTGCAGCGCCTCCATCTCCGCATCGGTGAGGTTCAGAGGCGGCAGGGTGGTCATGGCCCGGGCGGCATAGCCGCGCCCGCGCTCGCCCTCGACCGGCACGCCCGAGGCGGCCAGCGTCTCCATGTCGCGATAGACCGTGCGCAAGGACACGCCCAGCTCGCGGGCGAGGTCCTCGGCGCGGTGCAGCCGCCCGTCCTTCAGGCGGGTCATCAGGGCATAGAGTCGGTCGGCGCGGGGCATGGTGATTCCGGGGCTTTGACGGCAGGTTTTGCCAAAAAACTGACAACTGACAGATTAATGACAAAGAAAGCGACAAATCCACCCCCTCGGGCGGGTGATTTCCCCGCATTGGCGCTTTCGTGAGGGCCCGCGAGACGTTATTCCGGGGGCCGGTATTCTGACCGGGGACGGGCTGCGACGGAGCCCGCGCCGGACCTTTGGGAGACGTGAACCATGCTCAACAACATCGGCCTGCCGGGCCTCCTGCTGATCGCCGTCGTCGTGCTCGTCCTGTTCGGGCGCGGCAAGATCTCGAGCCTGATGGGCGAGGTCGGCAAGGGCATCACCGCCTTCAAGAAAGGCGTGAAGGACGGCTCTGAAGAACTCGAGAAGGACGACGAGGCCGAGGGCGCGCGCGACGTGACGCCCGAGGAAGAGAAAGACAAAGCCTGAGGCGCCCCTGAATGTTCGACCTCGGCTGGACCGAGCTTCTGGTCATCGGGATCGTCGCGCTTATCGTCGTCGGCCCGAAGGACCTGCCGGTGCTCTTTCGCAACGTCGGCCGCTTCGTCGGCAAGGCCAAGGGCATGGCCCGCGAGTTCTCGCGCGCCATGAACGATGCCGCCGACGAGTCGGGCATGCGCGACGTGCAGAAAACCTTCAAATCCGCGACCAACCCGATGTCCTCGGCGATGGACGGGGTCAAGGACGCCGCCAAGGACCTGACCTCCTTCAAGGAGGGCGGCACCTCCAAGACCGCCAAGACCTCGGAGGCGCCGAAGCCCGAGAAGGACGCCGCGCGCCGCAAGATCGAGGCCGCCTCGGCCCGCAAGGCCGCGGAGCGCAAGGCCCGCGAGGCCGAAGAGGCCCGCAGCCGCGCCGACGAGCTGGAACGTGACCTCGCCTCGGACGAAGGAGACAAGGCGTGAGCGTCGAGGACGAGATCGAGGACAGCTCCGCCCCGCTGATCGAACATCTGGCGGAGCTGCGGAACCGGCTGATCCACTCGGTGGTGGCCTTCATCATCGGCATGGTGATCTGCTTCACCGTGGCGACGCCGATCTTCAACTTCCTGACCGCGCCGCTCTGCCAGGTGCTTTCCGAGCGCGGGCAGAACTGCGACCTGATCTTCATCAGCCCGCAGGAAGGCTTCTTCGTGGCGATCAAGGTGTCGCTCCTGGGCGGCTTCATCCTGGCCTTTCCCTATATCGCCAACCAGATGTGGCGCTTCGTGGCGCCGGGGCTCTACAAGTCCGAGAAGGGCGCCTTCCTGCCCTTCCTCGTGGCCTCGCCCTTCATGTTCTTCCTGGGCGCCTCCTTCGCCTTCTACGTGGTCACGCCCCTGGCCTATGACTTCTTCCTGGGCTTCCAGCAGTTCGGCAACGACGGCGAGGCGGTGGTCGGCGAAGAGGTGAACCAGGGCCTCTCGGTGGTCTTCCAGGGCTCCGCGCAGGAATATCTGAACCTCACCATCAAGTTCATCGTGGCCTTCGGCCTCTGCTTCCAGCTGCCGGTGCTGCTGACGCTCATGGGCAAGGCCGGGCTGGTCTCGGCCAAGGGGCTCGGCAACGTCCGCAAATACGCGGTGGTGGCGATCCTGGTGCTCGCCGCGCTGGTGACCCCGCCGGACGTGATCACCCAGGTGATCCTCTTCGTGGTGGTCTACGGCCTCTACGAGATCTCGATCTTCCTGGTGGCCCGGGTGGAGCGCAAGCGCATCGCCGAGCTGAAGGCCCAGGGTCTCTGGTTCGAGGACGACGAGGAAGAGGAAGACTTCGACGCCGCGGATGACGACGGGGACGCGCGGAAGTGACCGATGAGGCCGTGACGCGCATCGCCGCCGCGCTCGAGCGGATGGCCCCGGCGCCGCTCGAGACACCGGATTTCGACGGCGCCGAGGCTTTCGTCTGGCATGTCTCGCCTGACCGGCTCGACCCGGTGGCCCAGGTGAACCGGGTCGAGATCGACCTGCTCCTGGGCCTTGACCGGACCCGCGACACGCTCCTGCGCAACACCCGGCAGTTCGCCCAGGGGCTCTCGGCCAACAACGCGCTCCTCTGGGGCGCGCGGGGGATGGGCAAGAGCTCCATCGTGAAGGCCGTGCATGCGGCGATCCGCGCCGAGGGGCACGACCTGAAGATCGTCGAGTTGCACCGCGAGGACCTGCCCAGCGTGGCGCGGCTTCTGGGCCACCTGCGCGGCGCGCCCTACCGCTTCCTGCTGTTCTGCGACGACCTGTCGTTCAGCCATGACGACGAGCATTACAAATCGCTGAAGGCGGTGCTCGACGGCGGCATCGAGGGGCGGCCCGAGAACGTGCTGTTTTACGCCACCTCGAACCGCCGCCACCTGATGCCGCGTGACATGATCGAGAACGAGCGTTCGAGCGCCATCAACCCCTCCGAGGCGGTGGAGGAGAAGGTCTCGCTCTCCGACCGCTTCGGGCTCTGGCTGGGCTTTCACCCCTGCAGCCAGGACGAATACCTCGAGATGATCCGCGGCTATTGCCGGGCCTACCGCGTGCCCTTCGAGGAAGAGGCGCTGCGCGCCGAGGCGATCGAATGGCAGGCCACGCGCGGCGCGCGCTCCGGTCGGGTCGCCTGGCAGTTCTTCACCGACCTCGCCGGCCGCGCCGGGATCTCCGTCGGCTGAGGCGCGGCCCCTTCGCGGGGGTGCTGGCGTCGCGGGGCCCTCGCGCTAAGCGATCACCTTCTGGAACCAGGGCCCGCACCAGGCCGCCTCGCTCTCGCTCGACAGAGAACGTGGCGGATGTCGTCCACCTGCCGCAGTGGCGGCCTGACACCGGGCAGGCAGCCCCCAAGGGCGCAGGTAACTGACCGCTCCACCAAAGCGCCCAGCCCCCACCTTCAGCTTGGCAAAAATACCTCGGGGGGTCCGGGGGGCTGGCCCCCCGGCCTCACCTCACAGCGCGCGCAACGGCCCCATCAAAGCCCCAACGCGCCAAGACCCAAAACCTCAGTTCAGATAGAGCCCCGGATCGACGGAATCGAACCCGTCGCGCACCTCGAAGTGCATCCGCGCCGGGTCGCCCGCGCGGACCTGGGCGATGGCCTGGCCGCGGCTGACCGCATCGCCCTTGGCGACCGAGACGCCGTCGATATGGGTGTAGACGGTCAGGATGTTGTCGGGGTGCTTGATCACCAGGATCGGAATACCGTCGGTGTTGGTGGTGATCGCCGCGACGGTGCCGCTGGCGGCGGCGCGGACCGGCGTGCCGGCGGGGGCGGCGATGTCGATGCCGTCATTGGTGCCGGGCGCGTATTCGCGGATGATCGTGCCGTCGACCGGCATCCGGAAGGCGGCGTCGGAGCTTTGCGGCGCGCTGACCTCGCCCACGTCCGGCGCGGGCGTGGCGGCGGCCTCTTCCTCGGCCGCGGCGGTCTCGGTCGGCGCGTCGGGCAGGGGCTGCGAGGCCGAGGGCGGCGTCGGCGTGGGCGAGCCCTGGCCGGGTTCGGTCACATCCGAGGCCGACGCCGAGGCGCTGGCCTCGGCCTTGCCCGAAGCGGCGGCATTGGCGCCCACGGGGATCAGCAGGTACTGGCCTTCGCGGACGGCGTAATTCTCGTCGAGCCCGTTCCATTCCGCCAGCGCGCGGGGGGTGACGTTGTAGAGCCGCGCGATGGTATAGGCGGTCTCCCCGCGCGAGACCTGGTGGCGCACCGGCTCGATCCCGCCCGGGGCGGGGGCCAGCGTGCCGCTGGTGATCGGCGTGGGCGAGGCGGAATCGATGGCGTTGGAGGCCAGGACCGCGATGTCATTGGCCTCTCCCGCGGCGGGGCCTTCGGAGACCCGGCTCGGCAGGGCCACGACCTCGCCACCGCGCAGCGGGTCGTTCGCGCCGATGCCGTTGTAACGGGCCAGCGCGCCGGCATCGACGCCGATGCGCTGCGCCAGGGTCGCCAGCGTGTCGCCCTGGCGGGCCACGGCGACCTGGTAGGTCGGATAGGAGATCACCCCGCGCGCGTCGGGCTGCGGGCGGTCGGCGGTGGCATTGACCGCGGCTTCGGCGGTGCTCGAGGGCCCGGGGCGCAGGTCGAGGTCGATCGGCCCCTCCCCGCAGGCGGTCAGGGCCAGGAGGCTCCCGGTCATCAGCATGGTAAAACCTGCGCGTGCGCGGAGCGGGCGGGTCGCTTCGACCATCTCGACTTCCCTCAACTTTCGCCGCCCCTTGTCTCCGGGGCGTGTGGTTCCTGTCCCGGCGTGCCCGTGTCGGCGCGCCCTAGCTGTCCTTTCCGAGCCCTTCGACCAGCGGCACGAAGCGCACGGGGCGAAGCTCGTCGTATTCGAAGCCGGTCTCCGTGCGCGTCACACGGATCAGGCTCTGCACCGCGTCCGACTGCCCGACCGGCAGCACCATGATACCGCCGATCTTCAGCTGGGCCAAGAGCGGCCCCGGCGGGTCCTCGGCCGCGGCGGTCACGATTATGCGGTCGAAGGGCGCCTGGTCGGGCAGCCCGTGGCTGCCGTCGGCGGTGAAGGCGGTGATATTGGCGAGCCCCAGCGCCTCGAAGACCTCGCGGGCCTCGCGTACCAGACGCATGTGGCGGTCGACGGTGTAGATCCGCCGGGCGAGCTGGCTGAGGATCGCCGCCTGGTAGCCCGAGCCGGTGCCCACCTCGAGCACCTTGTCGCGCTGGCTGACCTGCAGCGCCTGGGTCATCAGCCCGACCACCGAGGGCTGCGAGATCGTCTGCCCGCAGGCGATCGGCAGGGGCATGTCCTCATAGGCGCGGTCGGGGAAATAGTGGCGGATGAAGCGGCCCCGGTCGATGGTCTCCATTGCCTGCAGAACGCGCGCGTTGGTCACCCCGCGCGAGCGGAGCGCGAAGAGGAACTGCATCTTGCGTTCCGCCTCGTCGGTCATCCGAACAGCTCTTCGGTGGCGCTCAGCTCGGCGTGGTCGGTGAGATCGGCGCGCATCGGCGTGACCGAGATGTAGCCGTCGAGGTTGGTCTCGGCGTCCGAGCCGGGCGCGGTGCGCACCCGCTGGTCGCCGCCCTTGATCCAGAGGTAGCGCCGTCCGGCGGGCGAGAGCTGCGGGGCGACCGAGAAGCCGGTGCCCTCGCGGCGGCCCTGCACGGCGGCGCGGGTGCCCTTGACCGCCGCGGCGGGGACGGGCGGGAAATTCACGTTGTAGAACAGCCGGTAATTGGCCGTGCCCCGGGTCTCGAGCCGGGGCAGGAGGCGGCGGACCACCGCGGCGCCATGCACGCGGGCGGCCTCGAACATGTCCGGCGCGTCCCAGATCTCGGGGCCGAGGAACTGCGAGAGCGCGATTGCCGGCAGCTCCTGCAGGGCGGCCTCCATGGCCGCGCCGAGGGTGCCGGAATAGAGCGTGTTCTCGGCGGAGTTGTTGCCCCGGTTCACGCCCGAGAGCACGAGGTCCGGCGGCGCGGATTTCATCACGTCGTGCACGGCGGCGAGCACGCAGTCGGCGGGGCTGCCCTCGGCGGCGAAGGTGCGCGGGCCCAGCTCGGAGACCATGAAGGGGCTCGAATAGGAGATCGTGTGCCCGACGCCCGATTGCTCGAAGGCCGGCGCGACGGTCCAGACCTCGCCGGCCTCGCCCGCGATCTCGGTCGCGATGTCGCGCAGGACCGCGAGCCCCGGCGCGTTGATACCGTCGTCATTGGTGATGAGGATGCGCATGAAACCGCCTGTTTGCCTTGCCATGTTCTCTAGGCAATGGGGCGATGCGGGGCAAGGTCCGCGGGTGTTTTCGCCCGGGCGGGGCCGGGGTGCGGCCCGGGAAGCACGGCTTTGCGGCAGGGGGCGGAGGTGTGTGGGACGGGCTGGGCCGGACAGGCGTCTGTAGGGGAGCGGTGGGCGCTTCACTTCGCTGCGCTCTGGGAGCTTTAAGCGCGCCGGTCCACTGCCCTTCGCGATGCTGACGGCCCGCCCCGTTCCAGCGGTCGGACCCGCCGCACCACACGCACCCGCGCCCAACGAAAAGGGGCCCGCCCGGGCCCCCTCACATCACTCCGTGGCGCGCGGCCCGGTGATCTGCGGCAGGAGCCGCTCCGCAGCTTCTTGCGGCGAGAGCAGCGCCTCACGGTCCTCGCCGGGGTAGAAGCGCGCGCGGGTCGCGCCGCTGAAGGGCTCGGGCGTCAGGATGCGCACATCCGGTCCGGTCTTGTCGCTCTCGGCCGCCCAGGAGCGGGCCAGCGCGATCTGCGCCGCCTTGGTCGAGCCGTAGAGCCCGAAGAACTTCTGCCCGCCCTGCGCGTCGTCGAAGAAGACCGCGCGGCCCTCGCGCCCGATCAGCGCCGAGACGTAGGGCACGAGGTGCCCCATGGCGGTGACATTGGTCTCGACCGACTTGGCCCAGTCCTTCTCGGTGATGTGGTCGGCGGGCGTCAGTGGGCCGGTATGCACCGCCGTATGCACCCAGAGCGCCGCGCCGCCCCAGCGGTCGTGCACCGAGCGGCAGAGATGCGCCATGGCATCGCGGTTGGTGACATCCATGGGCGCCAGGGTGGCCTCGCCGCCCCTGGCCTGGATGCGGTCGTCGAGATCCTCGAGCCCGCCCACGGTGCGGGCGACGGCGACGATGTGATACTGGTCCGAGAGCGCCTCGGCGAGGGCGAAGCCCAGGCCTCGGGATGCACCGGTGATGAGGGCGGCGGGTTTGGTCATGGCCCGGGCATGTCACCCGTCAGCGCGGCGGTGTCAACTCCCGCGCGCGAGGGATGGGCTTGGGCGAGGGGCGCCGCATCGGGAGCGAGGTGGCGCACGCCACGACCAGAGGCTTCACGCCTGCCGCCCCTGCCGCCCTCAGCCGCCGTTCGTGCCGGGGATGCGGATCCAGGTCGTGCGGCCGTCGCCCTCGACCAGCGCCAGCCGGTCGGCGTCGATCGCCGCCACCACGCGCCGTCCGACCCGGGTGCCCGGTGCGACCTTGGCGACCGTGCCCGAGGGCAGGCGCAGAAGTGCTGTGGGCTGGGCCTCGGTGCCCATGACCCCCAGGAGGGAGATCCCGTTCATGTCGATATTGGCGTGTGTCGTCGCCTGGTCCGCGACGTTGCGGGGCGTTGCTGCGTTGGCCATTCCTTGCCTCGAATTTCCGAAGAGAGGCCGCAGATATGGTCTCTGCCGCAGCGCAGCAAGGGGGTGTGGAGGGATCGGCGGGCGCCCGCCCGCGCGCCCTGCAGGATCGGCGGATCAGCACCCGGTCAGATGCGGCCTGATGTCCTCTCCGAGCCCGGCATAAAGATCGAGGAGCGCGTCGAAGGAAAGCCCCTCGCGCAGCGCCTCGGCCAGGGGCCCGGCCTCGGGGGCAAAGCCCGGCCGCGCCTCGGGGGCGCCCAGGACCAGGCTACCCGGTTGCGGCCCGTCGAAGGGCGCGGGCAGGGCATTGGCAAGCGTTGCGGGCACCTCGACCGTCTCGGTCGCGCCGCTCTCGATGCGATCGAGCGCGGCGTAGAAATGCTCGGGCGCGACCTCGACCCAGGGGGCCAGATGCGCGGCGTCTTCAGCACCGCGCACCGCGAGCGGCAGATGCGCCCGCAGGAAGCGCCGGTCGCCGAACCGGCAGAGCTCTTCTGACAGCTTGTCCTCCCCCTCGGCCACCACGCTGCCTTCTTCGGGCAGGGCGAAAGGCCAGTCGTCCGGCGCGCCGAAGCCGAAGTCGATCAGCCCGCCGAAGCTGCGCCCGCAGCAGGGGCAGGCGTAGTCGGGGTCGTTCAGCCGCCGCCACCGGTCGTCGAGCGCCAGAAGGTTCACTCGGCCGCCTTGAGCTGGAAGCCCTTTTCGATCTGGTCCGAGGGCGCCACCGGGTATTCGCCCGAGAAACAGGCGTCGCAATACTGCGGGCTGGCGTTGTCGCGGCCCTTCGATTCCCCGACCGCGCGATAGAGACCGTTCAGCGAGATGAAGCGCAGCGAATCCACCGAGAGGTGGTCGCGCATCTCGTCCTCGCTCATCGAGGCGGCCAGGAGCTTCTCGCGCTGGGGCGTGTCGACGCCGTAGAAGCAAGGCCAGGCGGTCGGCGGCGAGGCGATGCGGAAGTGCACCTCCTTGGCGCCGGCATCGAGGACCATCTCCTTGATCTTGCGCGAAGTGGTGCCGCGCACCACCGAGTCGTCGACCAGGATCACCCGCTTGCCCTTGATCAGCGCGCGGTTGACGTTGAGCTTCAGCCGCACGCCCATGTTGCGGATCTGCTCGGTCGGCTCGATGAAGGTGCGCCCCATGTACTGGTTGCGGGTGATCCCCATGGAGAAGGGGATGCCGCTTTCATGCGCGAAGCCGATCGCCGCGGGCGTGCCGCTGTCGGGCACCGGGCAGACCAGATCCGCATCGACCGGCGCCTCGCGGGCCAGCTCCACGCCGATCTGGCGGCGCGTCTCGTAGACCGAGCGCCCGCCGATCAGGCTGTCGGGGCGCGAGAAATAGACGTGTTCGAAAATGCAGAAGCGCGGGCGCTGCGGGCGGAAGGGGCGGTGGCTCTCGACGCCCTTGGCCTCGGTGATGACGACCATCTCGCCCGGCTCGATCTCGCGGATGAACTCCGCCCCGATGATGTCGAGCGCGCAGGTCTCGGAGGCCAGGCACCAGGCGCCGCCGACGCGGCCCAGGACCAGCGGGCGCACGCCCAGCGGGTCGCGCACGCCGATCAGCTTGGTGCGGGTCATGGCGATGACCGAGAAGGCGCCCTCGACCCGGCGCAGCGCATCCTCCATCCGGGCCGGGATGTCGCGCTGCAGCGAGCGCGCCATGAGGTGGATGATGCATTCGCTGTCCGAGGAGGACTGGAAGATCGAGCCGCGCTCGATCAGCTCGCGGCGGAGCGCATCGGCATTGGTGATATTGCCGTTATGCGCGATGGCGACGCCGCCGACCGAGAACTCCCCGAAGAAGGGCTGCACGTCGCGGATCTGCGTCGGCCCTTTCGAGCCCGAGGTCGAATAGCGCACATGCCCGATGGCGAGGCTGCCGGGCAGGGTCTGCATCAGCGACTGCGAGGTGAAGTTGTCGCGCACGTAGCCGAAGCGCCGCGCGGAGTTGAAGCCCTGCTCGGGTTCGTAGGAGACGATGCCGCCCGCCTCCTGTCCCCGGTGCTGAAGGGCGTGCAGCCCGAGGGCCACGAAATTCGCCGCATCCGAGGCGCCGACGAGGCCGAAGATGCCGCATTCCTCGCGCAGCTTGTCGTCGTCGAAAGGATGGGCGGGGGGCATTTGGGCGTCGGACAAGGAGTGTCGCTCCGATTCCAGCTTCGCTTACGGGGGTGTCTTAGTGGCTCCGCGCGGCGCTGTCACGGAACTATCACAGAAGATTTCCACATGGAGAGCAGAAGGCTGGTGCGCGAGACACGCAGGGCGCGAAATCCGGGCGGGCAGGGTGCCTTATTAGGCGCTTCGGGAGGTGCCGGGGCAGGGCGCGGCATTGCGCGCGCCCCGCATCCGCCGCGCGCTTACGCGTCGTTGCCCGCGGGCAGCTCGCAGATGCCGACCAGCTCTTCGTACTGGCGGGTGACCCAGCCGAGCGCCTGGTCGGGGTTGCGGCTCGCGATCTCGTCGGTGAAGCGCGAGAAGACCGCCGCGGCGCGGCTGTCGTTGACCATGGCGATGTCCTGCGAGGTGATCACCGTGTCGTAGACGAAGAAGGCAATCGCCACGAGCAGGATGCCGCGCGCCACCCCGAAGAGGAAGCCGAGCCCCTGGTCGAGCCCGCCGAGCGCCGAGCGCTGCACGATCGAGGAGAAGAGCGGCGTGAAGAAGGAGACCACGATCAGCGCCACCGCGAAGACCGCCGCGAAGGCCGCGATGATCGACAATTCGCAGCTGTCGGCCAGGAACTCGCCGATCACCGGCAGTTCCTTGACCAGGGGCTGCGCCTGCGGGGCGAAGATGAAGGCCAGGAAGGCCGCCGCGACCCAGCCCGCGATGGCCATGACCTCGCGCACGAGACCGCGCGAATAGGCCAGGAGCGCCGAGAGCACGATGACGATCGCCACGACGCCGTCGATGATGGTGAACCCTTCCATAGGCCTGCTCTTTCCTCGTCTTAACGAGCGTTATCCCGCCCCGAACACGTCACCGACGAAGGCTGCGAGATCGCTCATGCGGTTCAGCTTCAGCCCGGACGGGTCCACGGCCTTGCCGCCTTCCGGCGCAATCGCTGCGGAGAAACCAAGTTTCTGCGCCTCTTTCAACCGGTTTTCGGTTTGCGACACCGGGCGCAGCGCCCCCGAGAGGCTGATTTCGCCGAAAACCACCGTCTCTGGCGGCAGGCCTGCGTCCTCGCGCGCCGACAGAAGGGCCGCGGCGACGGCAAGGTCGGCGGCGGGCTCCGAGATCTTCATGCCGCCCGCCACGTTGAGGTAGACATCGAGCCCCGCGAAGGGGATGCCGCAGCGCGCCTCGAGCACGGCGAGGATCATCGCCAGCCGCCCGCCGTCCCAGCCGACCGTGGTCCGGCGCGGCTGCGCCAGCGGCGTCGGCGCCACAAGTGCTTGAAATTCGCAGAGAACCGGGCGCGTGCCCTCGATCCCTGCAAAGACCACCGAGCCCGGCGCCGGCTGCCCGCGTTCGGAGAGGAAAAGCGCCGAGGGGTTCGGCACCTCCGACAGCCCGCCGCCGGTCATCTCGAAGACGCCGATCTCGTCGGCGGGGCCGAAGCGGTTCTTCACCGCGCGCAGGATGCGGAACTGGTGGCCGCGCTCGCCCTCGAAATAAAGCACCGTGTCGACCATGTGCTCGACCACGCGAGGGCCCGCGATCTGGCCTTCCTTGGTGACATGGCCGACCAGGATCACGGCGGTATTCCGCCGCTTGGCGAAGGCGGTCAGCTCATGGGCCGCGGCGCGCACCTGGCTGACCGAGCCCGGCGCGCTTTCGACGTGATCGGCCCACATGGTCTGCACCGAGTCGATGATCGCCAGGTCCGGCTTCTCGGCCTCGAGCGTGGTGAGGATGTCGCGCAGGTTGGTCTCGGCCCCGAGCATCACCGGCGCCGCCCCGAGACCCAGCCGTTGCGCCCGCATGCGGATCTGCGCCGAGGCCTCCTCGCCGGAGATATAGACCACCTTCAGCCCTTCGGCCGCGAAGGCCGCGGCGGCCTGCAGCAGAAGGGTGGACTTGCCGATGCCCGGATCGCCGCCGACCAGGATCGCCGAGGCGGGCACCAGCCCGCCGCCCAGCACCCGGTCGAACTCCGCGATGCCCGAGGAGGTGCGCGGCGGCGGCGCCTCCTCGGCGGCCAGGTCGCTCAGCGTGACCCGGCGCCCGCGCGCCGCGCCGATGGTCTTGGAGGCCGTCCCGGTGCCGAGCGGGGCCTCTTCCTGGATGGAATTCCATTCGCCGCAGGCCTCGCAGCGGCCCGACCACTTGGTGGTGACATTGCCGCAATTGGCGCAGACGAAATTGCTCTTGGAGGCTTTGGCCATGGCGGCGGTTTTCACCGATCAGCCGCCCCGTGACAAGCCGCCTGGATCATTGCGCCGCGCGCCGCGAATTGAGCGCCACGATGTCCGGCGCGGTCGGGCCCTCGGTGTCCTCGTCCTCGCCGTAACCCTCGGAGACCTCGAGCCAATCGCGCTCGTGCGCCGGGCCCGCGACGGCCGCGCGCTCGGGCAGAGGCGCGATCTCCTCGATCTCGCGCGCCTGCAGTTCGGGCAAGAGCGCCGACAGCTCCTCGCGCAGCCGCGAGAGCTGGCTCTGCGCCACCGCCTCGTCCATCTCCACCGCCTCGGTCCAGGAGCGCAGCTCCACGGCCATGGCCTTGGCCTCGCCCAGGCGGCGGTTGAAATCCTCGAGCTCGTTCTGGCGCTGGGTCAGGAAATCCCGCGCGCGGGTGACCGCGTCCTCGGAATAGACCCGCGCCAGGTCGCGCGAGAGATGGCTCATCTGGGCCGCCACCTCGATCACCGGCGCCTCGAGCTCGGCCAGGTCGGGGTGGTCGCGCAGATAGGCGATGCGCTCGCGGACCGAATCGAACTCGGACTTGAGATTGAAATTGCCCTGCCGGTCGGCGGCATGGGCCAGCCGATAGGCGCGGGTCACATCCTGCATGGTCAGGTGAAAGCGGCGGTGGCTGTTTTCCAGCGCCAGCACCCGCGCATTTCCCGGCAGATAGGCCAGAAGCCCCACGATCAGCACCGTCCCGGCGATCTGCGCGGCCATGCCGGCCTGGGGGAAATCGAAGCCGCCGAAACTCAGCGGCATGTCGAGCCAGGCGATATATCCCGCCGCCGCGGCGATGCAGGCGGCCACCGCGCCGGCACCCAGGACCAGGAGAAGGGCCATGGTCAGAAATTGAAATGACACGCGAATGGCCCACGCGATCGTCGCGGCAGGTTTCATGAAAATAGCCCCCGAGCCCAAAAACGAATCGTTAATCACTGCCCGCATCGGCAATGTTACGCCGACAACGTCCGAATTCGAAAAAAGATGCAGAAAAATTTCAGTGTTCGGGAGGCATCTTTACAATGCGGCGGAAATGCCACGTTTGCCCCTGAGCCGGAAACCGTCGGGAATGACTCAGGCCAGCGTGGCCGCCCAGAGCCCCAGGAAGCCCGTCAGAAGCGCCATATGCGCCAGGTCGATCCAGCCCCGCGCGCGGCTCGGCAGCAGCGCCGAGAGGAAAAACAGCGCCGAATGCCCGAAAAGAAGCCGCAGCCCTTGGCCCGCCGCCATGAGCCGCGAGAGCTCGCCGTAAAACGGCAGGCCCTGCAGCCCGAGCGCGGGTGCGAAGCTCACCAGGATGAACAGCGCGCAGAGAAGCGCCACCCCCAGCGCGACAAGCCGCGCCGCCCCTTCGGCCAGCGCGAAGCGCAGCACCGCCAGCACCAGGAGCACCTCGAGGAAGACGAAGCGCTTCACGAAGATCAGCGTCAGCAGCAGCGGATCGGGGCTGAAGGCGTTTTCCATCTCAGCTGCCGGTGTAGCGCCGCGCGTAGCGCGCGCCGAGCGCGGTCAGGATCTCGTAGCCGATGCTGCCGGCGGCATCGGCCAGCGTGTCGATCGACTGGTGGCGGCCCAGGAGCTCGACATGGTCGGGCAGGGTCTCGGCCTCGGTGACATCGACGCCGATGAGATCCATGGAGATCCGCCCCAGCACCTTGCAGCGGGTCTCGCCGGCAAAGGCGTAAAGCTCGGGCCCCATGCCGCGCAGCACGCCGTCGGCATAACCCGCGGCGATGGTGGCGACCCGGGTCGGGCGCTTGGCCACCCAGGTGTTGCCGTAGCCCACGCTTTCGCCGGGGGCGACCTCGCGGACCTGGATCACCGGCACGTCGAGATAGGCCACCGGCTGCGCGTCGATGAAGGGCAGTCCGCCGTAAAGCCCGATGCCCGGCCGCGCCAGGTCGAAGTGATACTCGGGGCCAAGCAGGATGCCGCCCGTGGCCGCCAGGGACAGCGGCGCCTCGAGCCCCGCGGCCATCTCGCGGAAGCTCTTGAGCTGGCGCGGGTTCATCTCGTGGGCGGGCTCGTCGGCGCAGGCCAGGTGGCTCATCACCAGCCGCGGCTTCTGCGCCAGGGCGATCTCGCGCAGCGCGGCCCATTCGGCGGGCTCCATGCCGAGCCGGTTCATGCCCGAATCGAGCTGCACGCCGAAGGGATGGCCGGGCAGGGTCTCCACATGCAGGAGCATCTGGTCGATGCTGTTCAGCATGGGCACCAGGTCGGCCTCGCGGATCAGCTCGGCATCGCCGGGCATGTGGCCCGAGAAGACGCTGATCTCGGGGCCGGGCCCGAGGATGCGGCGCAGCGCGGCGCCTTCCTCGGCGAGGGCCACGAAGAACTTGCGCACGCCTTCCCCGGCCAGCGCCGGGGCGACGCGGTCGGCGCCCAGCCCATAGGCATTGGCCTTGACCACCGCCGCCGTTTCCCCGGTGTTTTGCCGGTCGAGATCGCGCCAGTTGGTCTTGAGCGCGGCGAGGTCGATGGTCAGGGTCGGTTGCATGCCCCGTGTCATGGCACGGCGGGCCGCAGCGTCAAGCCGCAAATTGCCCCGCCAGGTCGCCCGGAACGCGCCCGGCGCAGCATTCCGCTGGCGGCCCGGGCAGGGGCCGCACCCGGAGGCCGGGACGCGCGTCCGACTGCCGCCCTACACGTTCCGAAGACGCCGCGCCTCTCTCGGCGACAGACAGGCCCACAGTTCCCGGGCGCCGCCGCGTCCCCGGGGGCGCGACCGCCCCTGGGCCCCCGAAAGCCGCCCAACCCGGCGCGCCGCCCACCAAGCAGCTCCTCCACCGCCACCAACAAGCGCCCAGCTTCACCACCCCGGGTGCACCGCCCTCCAAGCCGCACCCCCGGCCCAAAACAAGCACGCACCGAGACCCACCAAGGTGCCCCGCCCGCAAGGCCGCGCACCCCTTCCCCCTTCAGCTTGGCAAAAATACCCTCGGGGTGAATTGGCGGCGCCAGCCGCCAAGAGGGGCAGAGCCCCTGCAAAAAACAAAAACGCCCAGACCTCCACCGAAGCGCCCCGCCTCAGAAGCCGCCCTGATCCTGCTGCCAGGGCTTCACCAGGTTGCCGAAGCGGGTGAACTGGCCCTCGAAGGACAGTTCCACCGAGCCGATCGGCCCGTGGCGCTGCTTGCCGATGATCACCTCGGCCTTGGCGTGCAGGCGCTCCATGCGCTCCTGCCATTCGGCCATCTTCTCGAGGTTGTCGTCCGAGGGCTTCTCGCGCTCGGCGTAATATTCCTCGCGGAAGACGAACATCACCACGTCGGCGTCCTGCTCGATCGAGCCCGATTCCCGCAGGTCCGAGAGCTGCGGGCGCTTGTCGTCGCGGCTCTCCACGGTCCGGGAGAGCTGCGAGAGCGCGATCACCGGGATGTCGAGTTCCTTGGCGATGGCCTTCAGGCCCATGGAGATCTCGGCGATCTCCTGCACCCGGTTGTCGCCCTTGCCCGAGCCGCGCACCAGCTGCAGGTAGTCGACCATCAGCACGTCGAGCCCATGGGTCCGCTTCAGCCGCCGCGCCCGGGCGGCGAGCTGGGCGATCGGGATCGCGGCGGTGTCGTCGATGTAGAGCGGGCAGGCCTCGAGCGATTTCGCGGCCTCGACGAAGCGGCGGAATTCCTCTTCGGTCATGTCGCCGCGGCGGATCTGCTCCGAGGGCACCTCGGCGGCCTCGGACAGGATCCTTGCGGCGAGCTGTTCGGCCGACATCTCGAGCGAGTAGAAGCCCACGACGCCGCCTTCGATCGCGCCTTCGGTGCCGTCGGGGCGGGTGCCGCGCTTGTAGGCCTTGGCGACGTTGAAGGCGATGTTGGTCGCGAGCGAGGTCTTGCCCATCGAGGGGCGCCCGGCGAGGATCAGAAGGTCCGACTTGTGCAACCCGCCCAGCTTCTTGTCGAGGTCGATGAGCCCGGTGGAGATGCCCGCCAGCCCGCCGTCGCGCTGGTAGGCGGCATTGGCGACGTTCACCGCGTCGGTGACCGCGCGCAGGAAGGAGACGAAACCCTGTTCGGCCTGGCCCTGTTCGGCCATCCGGTAGAGCGCCTGTTCGGCCTCGATGATCTGTTCCTTGGGCTCGGAGGCCACGTCGACCTTGGCGGCCTTCTCCGAGATTTCCCGACCGAGGCCGATCAGGTCGCGGCGCACTGCCAGGTCGTAGATCATCTGGGCGTAGTCGCGCACCGCGAAGGACGAGACCGCCGCGCCCGCAAGCCGCACCAGGTAGTTCGGCCCGCCCAGTTCCTTCAGGCCCTCGTCGTCCTGCATGAAGGCCTTGAGGGTGACCGGCGAGGCGAGGTTGTTCTTGGCGATCCGCGCGGCGGCCACCTCGAAGATGCGGGCATGCACCGGGTCGTAGAAATGCTTCGACGAGATCACCGAGGCGACCCGGTCGTAGATGTCGTTGTTGGTCAGCACCGCGCCGAGCAGCTGCTGCTCGGCCTCGATGGAATGCGGCATCGTGTCGGGAGACTGGATCTCGGCGCCGGTGGCGTTGAAGGAGGTGATCTCGTTCATTCCTGCCCCTCGGAGGTCACATCGGTCAGGAGTGAGGGAATAGATTCCGGCGGCATTTCAATCAACTTGTATCTTTCTGGGGATAGCTTGTGGACAACCCCGGCTGGGGTTCATCTTGCGGTCAGGGTAGGGGGCGCGTCAACATCTGGTCGGAGCGGGGCCTTTGTCTTGGCGTCTTCCTGCCGGGAAACATCGCGTTCCGCCTGGCGCGACCCGGCACGCCTTGCGGCGGGTCACTGCGAGGCCCGCGCGGTGAGCGGTTCGGGTCGGTGGTCGGTTCCGGCACAGGCCGGAGCGGGGTTTTGTCAGGCCGGGGCGGGCGTGGAGTCGGGACCTCGGGGGGTGTCGGCGCCTCCTGCCTGTGCGGTGAAAAACGCGCTCCGAGGTTGGCTGGTATGGGCAGGTCTCGGACACCACCCCTGAGGCCCTCAGAGCCTCTCGGGCCGCGGCCCGTCCCGGGTTCCCGCCCCCCGGGCCTCAGCCCTGGGCGCGGGCGGCCTGCCAGGCGCGGGGATCGTTCAGGAAGCTCTCGACCTCGGCCAGGGTCTCGGCGTCGAAGGCCTCGCGCCGGCGCGCCTCGGCCAAGACGTCCCACCAGGTGCAGAGGTGGTGCAGTTCCACCCCGTGATCGGCCAGGGTCTTCGGCGTCTCGGGGAAGATGTCGTAGTAGAAGATCACCGCCGTATGCCCGCAGCTCGCCCCGGTCTCGCGGATCGCATCGACGAAGGAGAGCTTCGAGCCGCCGTCGGTGGTCAGGTCCTCGACCAGGAGCACCCGCTGCCCTTCGCTCATCGCCCCCTCGATTCGCGCGTTGCGCCCGTAGCCCTTGGGCTTCTTGCGCACATAGGTCATCGGCAGTTCCATCCGCTCGGCGACCAGTGCCGCGAAGGGGATGCCCGCCGTCTCCCCGCCGGCGACATTGTCGAAGGCCTCGAGCCCGGCGTTGCGCATCACCGTCATGGTCAGGAAGTCCATCAGCGTGGCGCGGATGCGCGGGAAGGAGATCAGCTTCCGGCAGTCGATGTAGGACGGCGAGGGCAGGCCCGAGGCCAGCGTGTAGGGCTCGCGCGTGTTGAAGTTCACCGCCTCGATGTCGAGCAGCATCGCCGCGGTCAGACGGGCGATTTCCTCGGCTGCGGGATAGCTCGTGGGGATCATGTCGGGCCTCGTATCAAGTCGCGCGTTTCCGTCCGGTTAGCCCGAAAGCTCCGGCGGGGGAAGGGTGCAGCTCAGCTCACCCGCCAATGCAGCGGGAAGCCCGGGTCGAAGACCGTCACCGGCCCGTCGCCGCTCTCGATCTTGGCGGGGTAGTCGACCGGCTCGCCCTTTTGCAGTGTGATGCGCGCCTCGTTGGGCGGCAGCCCGTAGAAGCCCGGCCCGTTGAGCGACGCGAAGGCCTCGAGCCGGTCGAGCGCGTCCTCCTGTTCGAAGACCTCGGCCAGGATCGACAGCGTGTTGGTGGCGGTGAAACAGCCCGCGCAGCCGCAGCCGGTCTCTTTCGCGGCATCCACATGCGGGGCGCTGTCGGTGCCGAGGAAAAAGCAGCTCTCGCCGCTCGTGGCCGCCGAGCGCAGCGCCAGGCGGTGGATCTCGCGCTTGGCCACGGGCAGGCAGTAGTAATGCGGGCGGATGCCGCCGACGAGCAGGTTGTTGCGGTTGATCACCAGGTGATGCGTGGTGATCGTCGCGGCGAGGTCGGGCCCGCCGGCGCGCACATAGGCCACGCCGTCGCGGGTGGTGATATGCTCCATGACCACCCGCAGCCCCGGGGTCGCCTCGCGCAGCGGCGCCAGCACCTGGTCGATGAAGACCTTCTCGCGGTCGAAGATGTCGACCGCGGGGTCGGTGACCTCGCCGTGCACGCAGAGCGGCAGGCCGATCTCGGCCATGGTCTCGAGTGTGCCGCGCACCCGGTCGACATCCTTCACGCCCGAGGCGGAATTGGTCGTGGCGCCCGCCGGATACAGCTTCACCGCCTTGATCAGCCCGCTGTCGTGCGCGGCGCGGACGTCGGCGGGGTCGGTGTCCTCGGTGAGGTAGAGCGTCATCAGCGGCTCGAACTCCGCACCCTCGGGCAGGGCCGCCAGGATGCGGTCGCGGTAATCCGCGGCCTCGGCGCCGGTGACCACCGGGGGCACCAGGTTCGGCATGATGATCGCGCGGGCGAAATGCCGGGAGGTTTCGGGCAGGACGGCCTTCAGCATCGCGCCGTCGCGCAGATGCAGGTGCCAGTCGTCGGGGCGGCGGAGGGTCAGCGTGCTCATGGCGCTGGCGTTAGCACGCGCCCCGCCGCCGCGCCAGCGTCATGCCCGGCCCGCGCGAACGCGATTGAGCGGGCGGGACGGATCGGGCACAACCGGGGCAGAGATCCCCAGCCAGGAGGCGCGCCGAAGATGATCCTGACCCTGCTTGTCGCCGCCGCCGCGGGCTACGCGGTCGAGCCGCTCCTGCCCCGCCTGACCGAGTTCCTCTGGCGCAACCTGCCCGAGGAGCGCCTGCCTGACGAGGCCGGGCGCCGGGTGCTGGGCTTCGCGCTGGCCCTGGCCGGGGCCTCGGCGCTTCTCTGGGTTCTGCGCGCCGACCAGCACCCGCTGCCGCTGATCGCCGGTGGTCTGGTGGGGTATTTCCACGAGGAACTGCGCGCCGCCATCGCCGCGCGGCGGAACTGAGGCGGGGTCGCTTCTCAGCGCGCGGCGGCGACCTCGGGGTCGCCCGGACCGGCGGGCGCGCCGGGGCCCGAGCCCTCGGGGTCCTCGCCTTCGCCGCTCTCGCCCTCGATCCGGCGCAGGGCGCGCAGCCTGCGGCGGAAGCGCGGCGCGGTCTTCCGGGCGGTCACGAACTCGCAGAGGATGCGCACCAGTTCCAGCCGCTGGTCCATCTCCAGCCGCGCGAGCAGACGCCGCAGGTAGGGACCGTAGTCGCGCCGGGCCCGCAGGAAACGGGCGAAGCTCAGCCGCGTCAGGTCGCCCTCGGCGGCGGCGGTGAGGATCTCGTCCAGCACCTCCATCTCGATCAGCGCGGCCTGCAGCGTGGTGCCGAGGAAGGGCACCCGGTGGCGCATCACGTTGGGCCGGTGAAACAGCGCCGCATGCATCGCGTCGAGCGGCTCGCGGTTGTCGTAGATCACATGGCCGCGCTCGGCGCCTTCGATCATGTCGGGCGCATAGCCGTAGCGGTCGGTGAAGGTCATCCGCCGCTGTTCGGTGAAGCGTTCGTCCCATTCGGTCACCCGGGGATCGAGCGTCGCCTGCGGCTGCAGCGCCACCACCACCGCGCCCGGCGCGGCGACCGAATAGGCCGCGGCGGCATAGCCGCAGGGGCCCGCGCCGTAGAAGAGCACCCGGTCGAAATCGTCGAAGAAGCCGTCGTCGGTGAGCTGGTCGAAGAAGGCATAGACCTCTTCGGCGCGGAACCAGGTGTCGTTCTTGGAGACCACCGAGAGGAGCGACCAGCCGTTGGTCTCGGCCACCTCGAGCCCGAGCGGGCGGCAGCTCTCGCTGAGCGCGCCGATGCCCGCGAAGCTCTCGAAGCTCACGAGCAGCGTGTCGCCCTCCTCGTGGAACAGCGCGTGGTGCTTCGACCCCAAAGGCTCGAAGAATCCCAGGGCCTCGCCCACGGTCTCGAGCCGCGACCGCCAGGTCGGATAATCGAGACCGGTCAGCTCGACGTTCCAGGGATGTCCTTCGGGCATGGGGCCACTCGTCCTCATTCGCGGGCGTTCTTCGGGCGACGCTTTCGAAGCGGGACATTCGCCCGTCAATTTGTTCAAAATGCGCCTGTTGCGCGGAAATTCAAAGGGGGCGCTGCCTAGTCGCGGCCCAATTCGCGCGCCTTGAGGCCATAGGCTTTCAGCGTGCGCGCGCTTTCGGCGCTGACCTCGCGGCTGAGGGGCGCCATGAGGAGCCGCCCCATGAGCGCGCGGTAGGGCTCCTGCAGCATGAGCGCCTCGAAACGCGCGCGGCGCCAGGCGACGGCCTCCGCGTGCAGACGGGCCAGCGTCGGATCATCCGCCAGTTCGGCGCGGATATTGGCGGCGCGGGGGGCGAGACGGTCGAGGCTGCGGTCCTCCTCGGCGGCGAAGTTGCGTTCGACCCAGTAGTCGAGCCCCAGGAGGTGATCGGAATGCACCGCCCGCCCGCGGTCGGCCTTGAGGACGTATTCCTCCATCGAGGCCAGCGGGTAGTGGTTGAGCTGCGCCAGCGCATGGTTGTCCTGCCCGAAGTCCGAGAAGATCCGCCGCTCGGCGAACTGCGCGTCGAGCGCCCGTCCGCTGCCGTCGAACCAGCGCGCCTCGGCGATGCGGTCGGGTTTCGGCCCGCGCGGCCGGTGCACGCCGGGGCCGCGGTAGATGCCGTCGTTGCGGTAGAGCGTCTTGAACATCGCCGCGCGCCAGGGCCAGTGCAGCACCCTTGGCGCGGCGCGGGTGAAGCGGTCGGGCAGGGGGCGGTCCTCGTAGCGCACCGTTCCGGCATTGCCGAAGAGCCGCCAGGTCAGGGTGATCGCCGTGGCCTCGGGCAGGGCCTCGATCAGATCGGGCAGGGTGCCCGCGCCGGTGTGGACGTTGACGTAT
Source organism: Roseivivax sp. (assembly GCF_054552075.1). Classification (NCBI taxonomy): domain Bacteria; kingdom Pseudomonadati; phylum Pseudomonadota; class Alphaproteobacteria; order Rhodobacterales; family Roseobacteraceae; genus Roseivivax; species Roseivivax sp. The sequence continues at coordinate 187,952 of NZ_JBTOLZ010000004.1, read as the reverse complement.
TCGTCGATGTCGAGCGGCAGGATCCAGTCGGCGCGCTTCAGCTCGGCCCGCCGCGCGGCGTCCTTGAGCGCGGTGAACTGGATGCCGCCCTTGTCGTAGGGCCCGGGGTTGTGGACATGGGTGAGATGCCCCAGCTCCGCCAGCCGGTCGAGCATGGCCTCGGTGCCGTCGGCGCAATCGTTGGAATAGGCCAGCACATGGGTGATCCCCGCCGCGCGGGCATGGGAGAGCCAGTCGAGCAGATAGGCCGCCTCGTTGCGGACGCAGAGAATGCCAAGGATATGCAACGGTTTAGAAGTCCCTCTTGAAGCTGACGACCTTGCCTTGCGAGACCCGCGGGAAATAGCTCAGCCCGGCGCGGGCCATGGCGTCGAAGACCGCCTGCACCCCGGGCTGGCCGATCCACTGGGGGTGCAGCTCGATCACCGCGGCGCGCAGACCCGAGAGGTCGGCCGCGGGCAGAAGCTGCGCCTCGGCGCCTTCGATGTCGCAGACCAGGAAAGTCGGGCGCAGTCGCGCGATGACCTCGGCAATGGGCTGCTGGGGCACCTCGCAGGTCTCGGTGATCTGATCTTCGTCGACGCCCCTGTCGAGCGAGGACGCCAGGAGGTTGCCGCGCAGGTAGAAGGGCACCGAGCCCTTCGCCCCGGTGCTGAGGACCGCGTTGACCGCCTCGGCGGGGGCGGCTGCGTTCAGCGCGTGCACCTGCCGAATGTAGGACAAGAGCCTGGGGTTCGCCTCGTAGGTCTCGAGCGCCTCGAGCGGGCGGCGGGTGGCCATGAGCGTCGACATGAAGCCGATGCCGCCGCCCAGCTCCAGCACCCGGTCGCCGCGCCGCACCAGACGGCCCACGGCCTCGGCCTCGCGGGCCTCGTAGGTGCCCGCGCGTAGCCGTTTCTCGAGCCCGGGCGTCAGCACACCGGCGCGGGGAAAGCGCAGCCCCTGCGGGGTCTCGATGGTCTCGCGGGTCTTGGGCATCAGCTCTCCAGGTCCAGGGCGAGCGCATAGGCGACGCGCTCCATCTCGGTCAGCTCGAGCCCCAGCGCGCGCTGGTAGAGCTCTTCGAACTCGGGGATGGCGTGCAGCTCGCGCGCCTTGGCCCGGTGCCAGTCGAGCCCTTCGCCATGCAGCCGCGCCAGCGCCGGGTCAGCCAGGAGCCTCTCTCGTTCGGCCCGGAGCCGCGGCAGGTTGCGCTGGATGGTGATGTCCCGCGCGCCAGACCAATCCATGCGGATCCAGTAGTTCAGCCCGATCGAGCGGTCGACATGCAGCGCCCGCCCGCGCTGGCGCTTGATCAGGAAGCTCTCGGCCGAGCGCAGCGCGTAGTGGTTGAGCTGCAGAAGGTCGTAGCCGATGGATTTTTTCGAGGACCGCCAGCCGTTCCGCAGCGCCTCCTGGGTCATGTCCTGGCCCGAGCCGTTGACCCAGCGCACCCGCGCCTCGGCGCCCTCGGCCAGCTTGTTGGGCCGGTGGCAGGAAAGCTTGGCATAGGCCCCGATGTTGCGCGACATGGTCTTGTAGCCCCAGACCGTATGCGGCTTGGGGCAGAAGCGCGGGGCGCATTGGTCGAACTCCTCGGTGACGAGCCCGTCCGAGAGATGCGCCACGCCGGAATGGCCGAAGAGCCGCCAGGTCATCGCCACATGGGTCGCCTCGGGCGCCCGGGCGAAGAAGGCGTCGAGCGTCCCGTCGCCGCAGCGCACGTTGATGAACTCGTCCACGTCGATGTGGATGATCCACTCCGAGCGGCGGATCACCTCTTCCTTCAGCGCCTGGTTCAGCGCGTGTTGCTGGGGGGAGTTGCCCTTCCAGGCGTCGTTGCGGCGGTGGGTGACGATCCCCAGCGCGTCCAGCCGGTCGAGGAGGTCATCGGTGCCGTCGCTGCAATCATTGGTGTAGATCAGGAAGTGATCGACCCCGATGGCCCGGTGATGGGCGATCCATTCGAGGACATAGGGCGCCTCGTTCTTCATGCAGCCGACGATCACCCGGCCGGTGGAGCCCTCGGGCAGGGCGCGGGGCGGGACGGGCGGATAGGGGGCCGCGAGCGCCTCCTCGTCGACCGCGCCCAGCCGGTTGTGCGGGGCAAAGGGCGAGCCCTGGAGCTGGACGAACTTCTGCCTTGCGAGGGGCGGGAGTGGGCTGGTGGTGTCGGATGCGCCGGGCGCGGTGCCGTTCATGGTGTCCGCACCATGCGCAGGCGTGGCGCTGGGCGCGGTCCCTGATCCCTTGGGGCCGTCACCACCACCCGCAGGCGCTGCGCTGGGCGCGATGCCCTTCGTCCCCTCACCGACAGGCAGCCCTTCGGAAAGCGCGGAGAGCTCCGCCGCCTTGGCCGCCCGTTCCTCGCGCGCCGCCTTCTCGATGCGCCAGCGCGCGGCCAGAAGGTATTGCGTCGCCCGGAAGCCGAAGCCGGGGTCGGCCTCCTGCCAAAGCGGCGCGGGGGGCGGCGGGGTGAGCGCCGGGCCCGCCAGCAGCGGATGCGCCTCGGCGAGCCTTGCGAGGTCCGGCGCGAAACGCTCCGAGACCGGGGACAGCGCGCCGGGGTCGAGCCCCGGGCCGGGCAGCTTCATCTCCATCACGAGCTTGCGCCAGAGCGGGCGGGCGAGGATCGTCTCGGGGGTCTCCAGCAGTCGCAGTACCAGCGCGTTGAAGGCCCGCGCGCGGCTCAGCCAGGCCTCGGGCGGGGGCGCGGGTGGCGCGGCGGGCTGTGCCTTGCCGAAGCCGGGCGCGAGGTCCAGCGCGGCGCGCAGCGCCTCGGGCGCCGCCTCGGACCAGAGCGCCTCGGGATCGAGCCCCCAGAGCCGCGTCGCGCCTTTCCCGAAGACCGCGTCCCATTCCGCCACGAGCCGCGCGCTGTCGATCCAGAAGGGCGCCGATTGCACCTCGGCGAAGCGCCCGCGCTCGGGCGCGGGGGCGGGCCGGTCGGCGAGCGCGGCGTCCCACCAGCTTTCCGCTTCCAGAAGCGCCAGATCGGCATCGAGCGGCCGCGCGCGGCCCTCGATCACCTGCGCCGCATAGGCCCGCGCCAGCATCCGCGCCGGGTCGTCGACCTGAGCAAGCACGGTGATGTCCTCCGACAGCGGCGCCAGGAGCGCCTGCAGCCGCGCCCGTTCGCTCTGCCGCGCGAGCGCGGAGCCCAGCTGGTGGCAGGAGAGCACCAGCACCTCGGGCTGGACCCGCGCCACCTCTGCGGCGAGCCCGGCGGCGACCTCGGCGCGGAGCGCGGCCTGTTTCTCGGGCAGGGTGAAGCCCCGGTTGAAGCGCAGGCTGTCCACGGCCTCGGGGTCGGAGACCGCCATGAAAAGCCGCGTGTGGTTCCGCGCCCCGGGCGAGCGCGCGTAGAGCACGCCCTTGCCCGCGAGCTGCGCGCGCTTGGCGTCGAAGATCCGCTGCAGCCGGTCGGCGGGCCCGGCCTCGGGGCCGATGTGCAGCACGATCCTCACCGCGCCGCCTCGCTGCGTTCGTTGGCATGGCCCCACCAGGGCAGCTCGCGCCCGAGGAAGGCGCCGATCTTCGCGGGCGCCTCCGGGTCGGTGATCTCGTATTCGAGGAAATCCGCCCGCCCGCCGAAGGCCGCCCGCAGGTAGGCGTAATGCCCCGCCACCCAGCGTTCGAGATGCGCGGGCTCGGTGCCGAAACCGGCAGGCAGCCCCGGGACCGCGTGTTTCGGCAGCCGCGCGGTGCCGAGATTGCGCCAGGCCATCATGCTCTCCACGATGGCGCCCGGCGCGCGGTGCGAGAGCAGGAAGCGGGTGCCCGGGTGGTGTTCTGCGATGGCCATGAGCAGCCCGTAGTCGAACTGCGGCCAGAAGCTCTCGCCGCCGCCGACGGCGCTGATCTCGGAGAAGGCGTCGAACTCGGCGCTGCGCGCCAGCGGGTCGCCGGTGGCGAAGTAATCCTCGTAGAGAAGCCGCCCGACAAGCTGGTCCTGCAGCTCGGGCGCGCTGCACTGGCCGGGACGGATCTTCCAGTCGGCGACCAGGAGCCCCGCCCGGCCCAGCGCCTTGCCCAGCGTCGTGGTGCCGGATTTTGGCAGCCCGAGGTTGATCACCCGCAGCCGGCTCATGCGGTGAGCCCCAGTTCGGCGATCAACTCGTCCTCGCCCGGCGGCAGCGCCGGGGCGGTCCGCAGCGCGTCGCGGAGCGCGCGATACTCCGGGTCCCGCAGGAGCGCGTCGCGCCGGGCGCGGTGGCGGGCCACGCAGTCGGCATGCAGCGCGCCGATTTCGGGGTCGGATTTCAGTGCCGCCAATGCCTCTTCGAGCGCCGGCAGGTAACGCTGGATCGAGAGGTCCTGCCAGGCCTGGTCGTTGCGCTCGCGCCAATAGGTGTCGTCGAAGGCCCGGTGCGCGCGGTTCACGTCGCCCCGGTCGTTCTTGACCAGGTAGCTGTCGAGCGAGCGCAGCGCGTAGTGGTTGAGCGTCGCGAGGCTGCGGGCACCTTGGGCCGGGAAGCGCCGGATGCGGCGGGGATTGGCCGCCAGCAGGAATTTCTCCGGCACCGCCCGCCCGGCGCCATCGGTCCAGCGCGGGCGCTTGTGCGCGGGCAGGCCCTTGCGGAAGAACGGCCGATGCGCGCCGTAATATTGCAGCGGGAAGTCGCGCCGGGTCAGGGTCTTCACCTCGATCGCGGTCTCCGCGCACCAGAGGTCGGGATTGTGGCTGCGGGTGAACTGCGCGATGACCGGGCGGTCCTCGAAGCTCTCCACGCCGTCATTGGCGAAGAACTGGAAGCTGACCGAGATCGCCTGCGGGTCGCCGGCCTCCGCGATCAGCGCGGGGATGCTGTGGTCGCCAGCGTGGATGTTCAGGAACTCGTCGACATCGGCGATCCAGACCCAGTCGGCCTCCTGCACCTCGGGGCGGTGGGCCGCGGCCTTGAGCGCCTCCATCTGGTAGTTGCGCCCCTCGGCGGGGTTCGGCAAATGGGTGAGCCCGCCGCGCGCGGCCAGCGCGTCGAGCAGCGCGTCGGTGCCATCGGTGCAATCGTTGGAATAGACCAGGAAGTCGGTGACCCCGATCAGGCGGTTGAACGCGATCCATTCCAAGAGGAACGGCCCTTCGTTCTTCACGCAGGTCACGGCGGTTATCCGCATGACTGCGCTCCTCTGCCCGCGCGGCTCATCTGCCCGGCCCCTCGTGCCCCTTCTGCGGCGGGCGGTCAGGCCCGCCCGTCTCGTTGCGCGAGAGCTTCGCATGGCGCCGCGCGCGGCGTCAATTGCGGGGGGTGTGGGGGGGACTTGGTGGGGCAGTGGTGGGCTGCGCTCGGTGGTGGGAGCTGGCGTGGTGCTGTGGGGTGGCATGTGATCGGCGCTGAACTGCGCTCGGTGGTGGGAGGTGGCGTGGTGCTGTGGGTTGGTATGTGGTCGGCGCTGAACTGCGCTCGGAGACGAGGCGCTGCGATGTGATACGAGGCGATGCGCTGGGCGCAGGCGGGCGGGCAAGGCTTCCAGCAGTTCCCCAACACATGACGCGTTCACCGTTTCATTCCGTCCAGCCACCCGGTTGCCACAACCTCCTCCTCTCGGCCCCACGCACGCCGCTCCACATCACGCCACACCCCGGTTGCAACATGCACCAACAGAGGGCGCGCACCGGACCGGGGGCCGGCGCTGCTGACCTCTGAGCGAAGCGCTTTATCCCAACAAGGTCAGGACTAGAGGGGACTTAAGCGCTTCGCCCACAAGAGCGCCGGCCCATCGGGCCGGTCCGGCGCGCGCCCGGCATCTTCGATGCTATTCGGGCGCGAGAGGTGCGGGGTGAGCGGCGTTGGGTTTATGGACAATCGTCCGGGTATGAAGTGTCCCGCTTCTAGCCTTCTAGCCTTCTAGCCTTCTAGCCTTCTAGCTTTCTAGCCTTCTAGGCTTCCAGGCTGCAACGCCTCTACGCCGCACCGCCAATACGCCGCTCAACCCATCCCGCAGTCCGTCCCCGCGACGAACCGCTCACCCCAAACCGCATCTCCATCCCACCGCACCCCCTCCGACCTATGCCCTATTGATTCCCGGCGCCGGAGCAGGCCCTCTGGCCCGAAGCGACGCAAGGAGAGACCATGACTGCCGCCAATTCGATCGACGACGTCCAGGCGCTCCTGTCCGGCACGGGCTATGTCTGCGGGCGGGCGCTGGCCACCGTGGTCTTCCTCTCGCTGAAGCTCGGCCGGCCGCTTTTCCTCGAGGGCGCCGCCGGGGTCGGCAAGACCGAGATCGCCAAGGCGCTCTCCGCCGCACTCGGGCGCAAGCTCATCCGGCTGCAATGCTACGAGGGGCTCGACGCCGCCTCGGCGGTCTACGAATGGAACTTCCCCGCCCAGATGATCGCCATCCGCACCGCCGAGGCCGCGGGCGGGGCCGACCGCGCGGCGCTGCAGACCCAGCTCTTCGGGCCCGAATACCTGATCGAACGCCCGCTCCTCGAAGCCATGCGCCCCGACGAGGGCGGCGCGCCGATCCTGCTCATCGACGAGCTGGACCGAACCGACGAGCCCTTCGAGGCCTTCCTGCTCGAGGCGCTCTCGGACTTCCAGGTCACCATCCCCGAGCTTGGCACCATCAAGGCGCCGGAGCCGCCGATCGTGATCCTGACCTCGAACCGCACCCGCGAGGTGCATGACGCGCTGAAGCGGCGCTGCCTCTACCACTGGGTCGACTACCCCGATTTCGACCGCGAGGTGGAGATCCTCTCGGCCCGCGCCCCCGAGGCCGCCGAGACGCTCTCGCGGCAGGTGGTGGCCTTCGTGCAGCGGCTCAGGACCGAGGACATCTTCAAGAAGCCCGGCGTCGCCGAGACCATCGACTGGGCCAAATGCCTGCTCGCGCTCGACGTGGTGGACCTCTCGCCCGAGGTGATCTCGGACACCCTCGGGGCGATCCTGAAATACCAGGACGACATCCAAAAGATCGAGGGCGGCGAGGCCAAGCGCATCCTCGACGAAGCCCGCGCCCAGCTCGCCTGATGCGCCTCCCAGCCCTTCATCTTGGCCCAAATACCTCGGGGGTGCGGGGGCAGAGCCCCCGTGCGCTCCCCGACACCGGCGCGCGCAACGCCGGGATGCCGCGCAAGGCGGACCACCCCAGGCCCCAAGCCACGACGCGCTGCGCCAGTCTCGCGCCGCACACCACCCAAACACCCCCGGCCTGAGATGCCCGAATACGCCCCTCTCAACCTGCCCGATCACCCCAAGCTTGCCCAGAACGTGGTGCATTTCGCCCGCGCGCTGCGGAAGGCCGGGCTGCCGGTGGGCACCGGACGGGTGATCGACGCGATCCGTGCGGTCGAGGCCGCGGGTTTCACCGAGCGGCAGGACTTCTACTGGACCCTGCACGCCTGTTTCGTCTCGCGGCCCGAGCACCGGGCGGTCTTCCACCAGATCTTCCGGCTCTACTGGCGCGACCCGCGCTACCTCGAGCACATGATGTCGATGATGCTGCCCGCGGTGCGCGGCGTGCAGGAGGACAAGCCCGCCCAGGCCGCCGAGAAACGCGCCGCCGAGGCGCTGCTGGAAGGCACCGCGCCCGAGCTGCCGGACCAGCCCGATCCCCCCGAGGAGGAGCTGCCGATCGAGATCGACGCCTCGCAGACCGCCTCGGAGGAACAGCGCCTGCGCAGCCTCGACTTCGAACAGATGTCGACCGCCGAGATCGCCGCGGCCAAGCGCATGCTGGCGCGGCTGCGGCTGCCGGTGAAGCCGATCCTCTCGCGCCGGCGCATGGCCTCGCCGCGGGGGCACCGGGCCGACTGGGGCCGCACCCTGCGCAAGGCCATGCGCCAGGGCGGCGAGGTCACGAGCTTCGCGCGCAGCCGCGCCCGGCCGCGATGGCCGAACCTGGTGGTCCTGTGCGACATCTCGGGCTCGATGAGCCAATACAGCCGGATGGTGCTGCACTTCCTGCATGCGGTCGCCAACGAGAAGGGCGACGGCTGGGCCCGGGTGCATGCCTTCACCTTCGGCACCGAGCTGACGAACATCACCCGGCATCTCGCCACCCGCGACGTCGACCAGGCGCTGAAGGCGGCGGGCTCCGAGGCCCGCGACTGGGAGGGCGGCACTCGCATCGGGCAATGCCTGCACGCCTTCAACCGCGACTGGTCGCGGCGGGTCATGGGGCAGGGGGCGGTGGTTCTCCTGATCACCGACGGGCTCGACCGCGACCCCGAGGCCGGGCTCGGGCGCGAGATGGAGCGGCTGAAGCTCTCGGCCCGGCGGCTGATCTGGCTGAACCCGCTCCTGCGCTGGGACGGTTTTGCGCCCAAGGCCCAGGGCATCCGCGCCATGCTGCCCCATGTCGACAGCTTCCGCGCCGGCCATTCGGTGCAGACGCTGGAGGACCTGGCGCTGGCGATCTCGCAGCCCGACGACCCGGGCGAGAAGACCCGGCTGATGCGGGCTTTGTCCGAGGCCTGAAGGGGCGGCAGGACGGCTGGGGGTGGCGTGCCTGCGTCGATGCGCTGTGGGGCCGGACACAGAGAGACTAGCGGGCCAAGAACGGGGCGGGCACGCGGGCATCCAGCGGGTGACCTAGGGGCAGCGCCCTGTTCTCTGCACACGACGGCGCACCGCGGTGGAACGCCCCGCCGCGCACCCCGTCCGCCTAGAATTTCCGCTTGCGTCCCAACCGCTTGCGCCATGCGCGCTCCGCCGCGCTGGGCGCTCCCGCAGAGCCCCTCCATCCCCGCGCATCCGGCAATTTCCCGCCGATCGCGCCGGGCCCCGCAACCCCGGCGCCCCTGCCGCGTTTTGAGCCAGATTGTCCCGGTGCGAAGCGCGCCGGGGCGGAATGACAGGAGTGTTGCGAATGACACCGCGTTTTCTGAAGACCACCACGGCGCTGGCGCTGAGCGCCGCGCTGGCCATGCCCATGGCGCTGCCCGCCCAGGAGCAGGGCGGCATGTCCACCGCCGAGGTGATCGCCGAGCTCGAGGCCGCACTGGAGCTGCCCGAGGTGCAGAACGACGAAGAGGCCCAGGCCGAGATCCGCGCCGAGCTGGAGCGCCTGCGCGCCCAGCTCGAGGCCGAGGAAGGCGCCGAGGCCGCCCCCGCAGAGCCGGGTGAGCCCGCCGACCCGGCGGAGCCCGCCACGCCCGAGACCCCCGCAGAGCCCACGGAGCCTGCCGAGCCCACGGAGCCTGCCGAGCCCACGGAGCCAGCCGAGCCCACGGAGCCCGGCGCCGAGACCCCGGCCGAGCCGCAGGGTGAAGCCCCCGCCGACGCGGGCGCGGAACCTCAGGAAGCCCCTGCCGAAGAACCCCAGGACGCGCCCGCCGAAGCCGCCCAGGGTGAGGCCAACGTAGAGGCCGAGGCTGGCGCGGAAGCTGGCGCCGATGCGGAACCCCAGGACGCCGAGCCGAACGCCGAACCGCAGGACGCGCCCGCAGAGGCCGCCGAGAGCGATGCCGGTGCAGAGGCCCAGTCCGCTCCGGCCGAGGGGGCGGGTGAGACCGCCGAACCGACCGACGCCCCCGCTGAAGGCGACGCGGCTGCAACCTCCGAGACCCAGGCCGAAGGTCAGGCCTCCGAGGGCAGCGAAGAGCCTGCCGAGACCGGCAACGCGGAACCCGCAGCGTCGGAGAGTGCCGAACCGGCTGAGGCCAGCGAACCCGCCGAGGGCAGCGAACCCGCCGATGCCGGGGCGCCTGCCGATGGCAATGAGCCCGCTGACGCAAGCGAGCCCGCCGATGGCGGAGAGGCATCCGCAGAGGGCAATGCCGAAGGCAATGCGGAACCGACGGACGGCAACGCCGAGCCGACCGGCGAGAGCACCGAGGCGCCCGCCGAAGGCGAGGCACAGACCTCGGGTGAAGCCGACACTTCCGGTGAGGCAGAGACCTCCGGCGAAGCCGATGCCGAACCCGGCGACGCCGGCGCCGAGGCAGAAGCCGACGCCGCCGCCGAGCCCACCCCCGAGGAGCAGCAGTCCCAGGCGGATGCCGTCTCCGAGGAAGACGCCGAGGCCGCCTCGGCCGCCGCGGCCAGCGCCGAAGGCACCGAGGGCGCCGAAGTGGTCGAAGAGACCGTGACCGAGGAGAACGCCCGCTCCTCGAACGAGGAGTTCGACACCGAGGTCAACGCCCAGGCGCAAAGCCAGGCGCGCTCCGAGGAAGAGGACGACGACGAGGACGCCCGCAACGACGAGGCCCTGCGCGGCGCCGGCGCGGCGCTCCTGGGGCTCGGCGCGCTGGCCCTCGACGACATCCTGCGCCCGAACGAGGACGTGGTCTCGAACTCCGGCGACCGCATCGTCGTCCAGCGTGACGGCCAATACCGGGTGCTGCGCAACGACGACGCGCTGCTGCGTCAGCCGGGCTCGGATGTGACCACCTACCGCTACGACGACGGCTCGACCCGCACCGTGGTGACCCGCGGCGACGGCTCGGAGATCGAGACCATCCGCTCGCGCGATGGCCGGGTGCTGCGCCGGGTGCGCAACCTGCCCAGCGGCGAAAGCGTGGTGCTCTTCGACGACACCCGCGCCAGCCAGCAGGTCGAGGTCAACGAGCTGCCGCAGACCCGCGACCGCCGGGTGACCAACTTCCGCGACGTGGAAGAGGACCAGCTGGCCAACGCCCTGGCAGCGATCGAGGCGGAAGGCGTGGAGCGCAGCTTCTCTCTCAACCAGATCCGCAGCATCGACCCGGTGCGCAAACTGGTGCCCGAGATCAACGTCGACACGATCAACTTCGCCACCGGCTCGGCGGTGATCCAGCCCGAAGAGGCCCAGGAGCTGCGCGCGCTGGGCAACGCCATCTCCGAGCTGATCGCCGAGAACCCCGGCGAGGTCTTCCTGATCGAGGGCCATACCGACGCCGTGGGCGGCGCGGGCTACAACCTCGCGCTCTCCGACCGGCGGGCGGAATCGGTTGCCCTGGCGCTGACCGAGTATTTCGACGTGCCGCCGGAAAACCTGGTGATCCAGGGCTACGGCGAGAGCGACCTTCTGGTCTCGACCACCGAGGCCGAGATCAAGAACCGCCGCGCGGCGGTGCGGCGGATCACGCCGCTCCTGACGGCGCGGCAGTGACGCGGCGCGTCACGGGTTAATAATGTTGAAGAAAACGGGCGCCCCGCGGCTTCGCGGGGCGTCTTTTTTGTTTTTTGTGTGTAGGGGCTCTGCCCCTCTTGGCGGCTGCGCCGCCAATTCACCCCGAGGGTATTTGAGCCAAGCTGAAGGGGGGAAGGGGGTGCGCGCGGGTGGGCGGCGTGGCGCGTCGGGGGTTTTTGCGTGGCGCTTGTGGAGGTGGTGCGCGCCGGGCCTGGGTTTGGCGGCTGTGCGGCAGGCGAGGGCGCGCGTAGAGGCTGGCGGGCCTCAGGAGGCGTGGGCCGCAAACGGCGGGCGCGGCCGCACCGATTATGCGGTGGCGCGCTGGAGCCGCGGTGGCGCGCGCCCCAAGGGGGCGGGCGCGCGACGTGTTTGGGTGGCGTGCTGAGGGCGGCTCCGGGCGGCGGCGCGGCCCGCGCTTACGCGAAGGTCTCGGCGAAGGCGCGGCGGTAGAGCGCGGAGAGCTCGGTGAGCGGCGCCTCGGAGCTGCCGATGCGCAGGCTCTCGCCGTGGAAGCGGCCGACCGAGGCGATCTCCACGCCCGCGGCGGTGGCCCGCGACATCAGCGCCTCGGCCATGTCGAAGTTGCAGGCCACGAGGTAGCGCGCCTGGTCCTCGCCGAAGAGGAAGGGCGTGTCCTCCTCGTCGATCGTCAGGCCCACGCCCCCGGCCTCGGCCAGGGTGAAGGCGGCCAGCGCCAGCCCGCCGTCGGAGATGTCGGTGCAGGCGCGGATCAGGTCGCGGTTGTCGCGGATGAAGCTGCCGTTCCGGCGCTCGGCCTCGAGGTCCACCGCGGGGGCGTCGCCGTCGGTGCGGTTGAAGACCTCGGCCAGGAGCGCCGAGGAGCCGAGATGGCTGCCGCGCGCGCCGATCATCAGGAGCACATGGCCCTCGCGCGGGCGGTCGAGGATCGGCGTCTCGCCCGAGGCGATCAGCCCCACTGCGCCGATCGTCGGCGTCGGCAGGATCGCGGTGCCGTCGGTCTCGTTGTAAAGCGAGACATTGCCCGAGACGATCGGCATGTCGAGCGCCTCGCAGGCCGCGCCGATGCCGGTCAGGGCGCCGACGAACTGGCCCATGATCTCGGGCTTCTCGGGGTTGCCGAAGTTCAGGTTGTCGGTGGTGGCCAGCGGCAGCGCGCCCACCGCCGAGAGGTTGCGGTAGGCCTCGGCCACGGCCTGGGCGCCGCCCGCCTCGGGATTGGCCTTGACGTAGCGCGGCGTCACATCTGAGGTGAAGGCCAGCATCTTGTCGGTGCCATGCACCCGGATGACGCCCGCGCCGTAGCCCGGGCCCTCGACCGTGTCGGCCATGACCTGGCTGTCGTATTGCTCGAAGAGCCAGTTCTTGGCGGCGTGGTTGGGGCAGGCCAGGAGCGCCTTCAGCCCGTCGATCGGGTCGATCTGCGGCACGTCGGCCAGCGGCTCGGCCGCGGGCGTCGGCACCCAGGGACGGTCGTATTCGGGCGCGGTGCCCGAGAGCGCCTTCAGCGGCAGATCGGCCATTACGCGTCCGCCCTGTTCGATCAGGAAGCGGTCCTCGGCGATGGTCTCGCCGACGATGGCGAAATCGAGGTCCCATTTCTCGAAGACCGCGCGGGCCTCGGCCTCCTTGGCGGGGTCGAGCACCATGAGCATCCGCTCCTGGCTCTCGGAGAGCATCATCTCGTAGGCGGTCATGCCGGGCTCGCGGCAGGGCACGCGGTCGAGCTCCAGCTTGACCCCGAGGTTGCCCTTGTCGCCCATCTCGACCGCCGAACAGGTCAGCCCCGCGGCGCCCATGTCCTGGATCGAGATCACCGCGCCGGTCTGCATCAGCTCGAGGCAGGCCTCCATCAGGCGCTTCTCGGTGAAGGGATCGCCGACCTGCACCGTGGGGCGCTTTTCCTCGATGGTCTCGTCGAACTCGGCCGAGGCCATGGTCGCGCCCCCGACGCCGTCACGGCCCGTTTTGGCGCCCAGGTAGACCACCGGGCGGCCGACGCCCGAGGCGGCAGAATAGAAGATCTTGTCGGCATCCGCGAGGCCCGCGGCAAATGCGTTGACCAGGCAGTTGCCGTTGTAGGCGGGGTCGAAGCGGGTCTCGCCGCCGACCGTGGGCACGCCGAAGGCATTGCCGTAGCCGCCGATGCCCTCGACCACGCCATGCACGAGCTGCCGGGTCTTGGGATGCTCCGGCGCGCCGAAGCTCAGCGCGTTCATCGCCGCCACGGGCCGGGCGCCCATGGTGAAGACATCGCGCAGGATGCCGCCCACGCCGGTCGCCGCGCCCTGGTAGGGCTCGATGTAGGAGGGGTGGTTGTGGCTCTCCATCTTGAAGACCACCGCCTGGCCGTCGCCGATGTCCACCACGCCCGCGTTTTCGCCCGGGCCGCAGATCACCTGCGGGCCCTTGGTCGGCAGCTTGCGCAGGTGGATCTTCGAGGACTTGTAGGAGCAATGCTCGTTCCACATCGCCGAGAAGATGCCCAGTTCGGTGAAGGAGGGCGCGCGGCCGATGATCTCGAGGATCCGGTCGTATTCCTCGGGATTGATGCCGTGGGCGTCGATCAGCTCGGGGGTGATGTCGGGCTCTTGCATGGGTCTCGGCGCATCCTCGCTACTGGTGATGCGCTCTTTAGGGCAGGGCCGGGGCGGTGTGAAGGGGGCGGCGGACCGGGGCAGGCGGCTGCGTGGCGCCTGTGGGCCGGGGTGAGGCGGCATGGTGCGGGCGTGCGGCTGGGCTCAGGTCGGGGCATTGGGGCAGGGCGCGGTGCCGGGGCGACGAACCGTGGCGCGCGCCTAGCGGCCGTGGCGCGCGACGCGCGGACTCAGGGTGTCGCCCGGCGCAAAGTGCGGGGCGACACCAAAACCTGAACCACCACGAAAAAAGGGCCGCCCGAAGGCGGCCCAACAGGGAGAGGTCTCCGCGCGCCCAGGGATACAGGAGGGCGCCCGGAGGTCCTGGAGGGCTCAGCCCTGCCAGAAGGGGCGGGCGGCTTCGCGCGCGGCCTCGGCGCGGTCCAGCCCGACGTCACGGAGGAGATGGGCGTCGAGCCCGGCCAGATGTTTCCGGCTGCGGGCGCGGTCGGTCCAGAGCGTCAGCACCACCGCGGCCTTGAGGGCGATCTCGGCCGGCGCGGTCAGGCGCGGCGCCCGGGCAAGCGTGTCGAGAAGTGCGGCGTGAGGGGCTGCGGCGGACATCTGGAGGTCTCCTTGAATGCGATCTCTTGGGTTATTTGCGGTTGTCTGCGTTCGTGTCGATACAATACGGCGCTGTTGCCATGCAATGAGTGATACAATAAGGTGCGTGTATTGGTCGAGGGAAACATTGTCATGGATACAATATTGTCCGCCTATGCCGAGGGCGCCGCGGATCTGCCGAAATACCGCCGGCTGGCCGATGCCATCCGGGGCGCCATCGCGGCGGGGCAGCTGGCGGCCGGGGACAAGCTGCCGCCGGTGCGCGACCTGGCCTTCGACCTCGGGATCACGCCCGGCACGGTGGCGCGGGCCTATACGATCCTGACCGACGGCGGCGCGGCCCGGGCCGAGGTTGGGCGCGGCACCTTCGTGGCCGGGGGCGAGGCGGGCGGCACGCGCAAGCTCCTGCCCGATGCGCCCTGGCCGCAGACCGAGGCGCCGCAATCGGGCCGCTTCGTGAGCTTCGTCGCGCCGAAACTGCCCGACTGCGGACAGATCGCGCTGATCCGCGAGGGCTTTGCCCGGCTCTCCCGGCACCCGGTCGAATCGCTGATCAACTATCCCTCGCGCGCGGCCTTCAAACCGGCGCGCGAGGCGGTGCTGGACTGGCTCTCGGACACGCCGCTGGGGCCGGTCAGCGAAGAGGACCTGACGCTTTGCCACGGCGGGCAGAACGGCATCGGCATCGTCATGCAGACGGTGCTGCGCGGCGCACGGCCGGTGGTGCTGGTCGAGGAGCTGTCTTATCCGGGCTTCCGCCGCGCGGCGGAGCTGCTGCGTGCCGAGGTGGTCTCGGTCCCGATGGACGAGGACGGCATCCTGCCCGAGGCGCTGGACGAGCTCGCCCGGCGGCACGACGCGCAGCTTCTTTGCACCTCGCCCGAGATCCACAACCCGACCGGCCGCCAGACCCCGGACCGCCGCCGCAAGGAAATCGCCGCGGTCGCACAGCGGCGCGGCTTCCACGTGCTCGAGGACGATTGCTACCGGCTGGGCCCGCGCGCGGGGCTCGGCTACCGGGCGCTTCTGCCCGAGCAGGGCTGGCTGGTGGCCTCGATCTCGAAGTCAATCACCCCGGCGCTGCGCGTGGGCTTTGTTGTGGCGCCACAGGCGCGGCGGGCGGACCTGCGCCGCTCGGTCGAACACGGGTTCTTCGGGCTGGCCCAGCCGCTGGGCGACCTGGTGGCCGACCTGCTGCGCCGGCCCGAGCTGCCCGCGATCCTCGACGAGGTGCGGCGCGCATACGACCGCTACATCCGCGCGGCGGTGAACCTTCTGGGCGGGCACGATGTGGGCTGGCGCGAAGGCGTGCCTTTCCTCTGGCTGCGGCTGCCGGCGGGCTGGCGGGCGGCGACCTTCGTGCAGGCCGCCGAGTTCGAGGGCGTGCAGCTCCGCGCCGCCGACGAGTTCGCCCTGCGCGACGGCTTCGCACCCCATGCGGTGCGCATCGCGATCAACGCCCAGGTCGGGCTGCCGGCCTTCGAGGCGGCGCTGGGGCGGGTGCGCGGGCTTCTGGAGAACCCGCCCGAGCGGATCGCGGTCTGAGGGGGCGATTTTGTGGGGTATATGAATACCTATTTTGCAAGACACTGAAAACGCGCGGTTTTATCGGATTTCCCGCGCTTGACTGTCGGTCCGCGATGCGTATAACCCGCCCATCGGATCGCGCCGGTCCGGGCCTCTGCCCGGCACCCGGCCTGAACAGTCAAGAACCAGGGGTCACCCGCCATGAAAACCTTCTCGGCAAAGCCGGCCGATATCGAGAAGAAATGGATCGTGATCGACGCGGAAGGCGTCGTTCTCGGTCGTCTCGCCTCGATCGTCGCCAACCGGCTGCGCGGCAAGCACAAGCCGTCCTTCACCCCCCATATGGATATGGGCGACAACGTCATCATCGTGAACGCGGACAAGGTCCAGCTGACCGGCAAGAAGCGCCAGGAGCACTTCTACTGGCACACCGGCTATCCCGGCGGGATCAAGTCGCGCACGAAGGAGCAGATCCTCGAAGGCGCGCACCCCGAGCGGGTGGTCTTCCAGGCCGTCAAGCGCATGGTTCCGGGCAACCGCCTGGGCCGCAAGCAACTGGGCAACCTGCGCATCTACGCGGGTGCTGAGCACCCCCACGAGGCGCAATCGCCCGAAGTGATCGACGTCAAGTCGCTGAACTCCAAGAACACCCGGGTGGCGAAGTAATGGCTGAGCAAATCAATTCCCTCGAAGAACTGGGCCAGGCCGCAGGCGTCGACGCTGCCGGCACGCCCGAGACCGAGATCGCGATCACCCGCGAGCCCGTCCGCGACGAGTTCGGCCGCTCCTATGCGACCGGCCGCCGCAAGGACGCCACCGCGCGGGTCTGGATCAAGCCGGGCTCCGGCAAGGTCACCGTCAACGGCCGCGAGCTGAACGTCTATTTCGCGCGCCCGGTGCTGCAGATGATCCTGCGCCAGCCCTTCACCGTCGCCGGTGTCGAGGACCAGTTCGACGTCATGGCCACCGTCAAGGGCGGCGGCCTCTCCGGCCAGGCGGGCGCCGTGAAGCACGGCATCAGCCGCGCGCTGCAGCTCTACGATCCCGCGCTGCGTCCGGCCCTGAAGGCCGCGGGCTTCCTGACCCGCGACAGCCGCGTCGTCGAGCGCAAGAAGTACGGCCGCGCGAAAGCCCGCCGCAGCTTCCAGTTCTCGAAGCGCTGATCCCCTTCGGGATTGCGAGATACCGGAAAGGGCCGTCCCCAGGGGGCGGCCTTTTTCTTGTGTGCGAGGCAGGGTAGGACTTCCGATATGGCAGACAGCGGCAAACGGCTCGGCTTGGAGGATCTGTGGAAAGAGGTGCGCCGCGTGCAGGGCGCGCCCCGGCCCGGCGCGCGCAAGCTCTTCGTCATCCTGCGCGACGAGATGGCCTTTCTGCCCGCCTTCCTCGGGCATTACCGCGCCATCGGCTTCGAGCAGTTCCTGGTCTTCGACGACGGCTCCGAGGACGGCGGCGGCGCCTATCTCGAAGCGCAGGAGGACGTGGTCCTCTACCGCGCGGGCATGGGCTTCGGCGCGCCGGTCGAGATTGTCTTTCCCGACGGCAGCACCCGCCCCGACCGCTTCGGCACCTGGGTCAAGGCGGCGCTCCCGCATGTCGAGGCCCCGGGCGAGGTGGTCGCCTATTTCGACGCCGACGAGTTCCTGATCCTGCCACCCGGCGTCACCTCGGTCGCCGAGGTCTACGCCCGCATGGAGGCCCGCGCCACGCCCGCGATCTGCGCCTCGCTGGTAGAGTTCTTCCCCGAGGATCTGGCCGCGCTTGCGGCGCCGATGCCCCACACGCCCGAGGGGCTTTTCGCCGCTTATCCCTATTTCGAGGCCGAGCCGCTGGTGGCGCTGAGCCCCGGCGCCCAGCCCGATCCCTTCGGCACCTCCAAGACCAACCGGCTCTTTGCGGCCCATGGCATCGGCGCGCCGAAGCGCCGGCTTACCGACCGGCTGCTCGGGCGCAAGGGCAAGGCGCCCTTCAACCGCTCGGCCCGGCACAAGCTGCCCTTCCTGCGCCGCGACGGTGAGAGCTGGCAGGTGGGCTCGCATTACGCCAGCCTGCCGCCCGATCCCGAAATGCTGCTCTCGATCGCGCATTTCGTCTTCACCGCCGAGTTCGCGGCCAAGATCGAGCGCGCGCGGCACTGGAAGGCGCATACCCAGGGGGCGGCGAAATACACCTTCTACGCGGAGCTTCTGGAGAAGATGGCCGCCGGCTCGGGCAGCTTTCTTGGCCCCCGGTCAGCGCGTTACCGCGCGCCCGAGCAACTTGTTGCGGCGGGGCTCATGGCCTGGTGAAGACCGGCTCGGCACTGGGCCAGAGGCTGCGCACCTGCGGGCAGACCCGGGCGGCGGCCTCGTAGACCGGCGCGTAATGCAGCGCGATCTCGGTTGCCAGCGCCTCGGAGACGGCGAGCCCGCGGCCCCGCGCATTGACCTTCTGCCCGCCGGCCTCGGCCTCGATGGGGACGCCCGCGAACTCGGCTAGCGCCCGGATGCCCGGCGCAGTGAAGAGCTCCTCGAACAGCGCCACATGCCGCTCCTCGGGGGCGAAGACCGCCTCCAGCGCCGCCAGCGTCCGATCGTAGCGGCTGCGCGCCTCGGCCTCGGGGTCGGCGTAGAAGGCGCGGAGCGGGGCCTCGTTTTCGTCGGAGTAGGGCAGGCGGCCCTTCTCCATCTCCATGCGCATCTGCGAGCGCAGCCGCTCCACCGGGTCGCGCATGACGAAGATCGCGCGGGTTGTGATGCCGCGCTTGGCCATGCCTTCGCGGATGCGCGCCAGGGTCTCGGGCGGCAGGGCCGCGTAAGACGGGGTGATGTCGCCGGTGCGGGTCACGCCGGGGCGGTCGAGGAGGCCCGCGAAATAGTCGAAATAAGCCTCGGGATCGGATTGCAGCCGCCAGCGCAGGTGCTGCGCGGGTTCCGCGCCGCCGACGAGCGTCTTGGCGCGGGCGCGCAGGCGCTCTGGAAGGCTGGGCGGAGCGACCCGGTAGCGCGCGAAGGCGCCGCCGACGCCGTGTTCCCAGACCTGGTATTCGCCAAGCCGCCCGAAGTCCGAGCCCGCCGCCCGCGCCAGATAGGCCTGCACCCAGGAGGAGCCGCATTTCTGCCCGCCGAGGCCCAGGTAGAAGACCCGCTCGGTCATCACTCGGTGTCCGTGCCGCGCAGCGCCAGGATCGCCACGATGCCGAGGACCGCGAGGCCCGCCACCGCGATGTTGAAGGGCTGCGCGTTGGAGACGATCACCGCGACCAGCGCCCAGATCACCGTCATCCCGTATTCCGGCGCGCGGTGCAGGCGGTATTGCACCACCAGCGCGATGGCGAGCCCGATGGTCAGCGCCACAAGAGCCGCGGGCGTGCCGGGCAGGAAGTCATAGCCGCCGAGGACCAGCCCCAGCGAGACCGCCGAGGCGGCGGTCAGCCAGCCCGCGTAGACCGCGATGGGCGAGAGCTGCCAGCCGCGGTCCTCGTCGCCGGCGCGGAAAAGCGCCAGCAGCGCCGCGGCCAGCATCATCCAGATCATCACCGTGGCCGCCAGCACCGAGAGGTTGGCGACGGGAATCCAGAGCGTGCCGACAGCGAGGCTCAGGAACAGCCAGGGCCGGGCCGGGGCCCAGTCCTCCTCGTCGCGGCGGCGCAACAATCCGAAGCCCGCCCCGGCGATGAGCCAGAGGTAGATCAGCCCCCAGATCGAGAAGGCATAGCCCGCGGGCTGCACCGGCGGGTCCTCCTGCGGGACCGGGAATTGCCCCGGTTCGAAGCCGTTGAAGCCGGCCGAGACGAGCGGCGAGAGCGCGAAGCTCAGCGCCGCGAGAAGGACGGCACCCGCCCAGAGCGTGCTGGCCGTCTCCTGCCTCATTCCAGGCCACCCTCCGCGGTCAGGCGGCTGCGGCCGCCGAGATAGGGATGCAGCACCTCGGGCAGGGTGACGGAGCCGTCTTCCTCCTGGCCGTTCTCGAGGACCGCGATCAGCGCCCGGCCGACCGCCAGGCCCGAGCCGTTCAGCGTGTGCAGGAAGCCGGGCTTGCCGCCGCCCTTGGGTTTGAAGCGGGCGTTCATCCGGCGGGCCTGGAAGTCGCCGCAGGTCGAGACCGAGGAGATCTCGCGGTAGCTGTCCTGCCCGGGCAGCCAGACCTCGATGTCATGGGTGCGCCGCGCGCCGAAGCCGATGTCGCCGGAGCAAAGCGTCACCGTGCGGTAGGGCAGGCCCAGCTTCTCCAGGATGCCCTCGGCGCAGGCGGTCATGCGGGCGTGTTCGGCCTCGCTTTCCTCGGGGTGGGTGACCGAGACCATCTCGACCTTCTCGAACTGGTGCTGGCGCAACATGCCCGCGGTGTCGCGGCCCGCGCTGCCCGCCTCGGAGCGGAAGCACTGGGTGTGCGCCACGTAGCGGCGGGGCAGGTAGTCCTCCTCGACGGTCAGCCCGTTGACGATATTGGTCAGCGTCACCTCGGCGGTGGGCACAAGCCACCAGCCGTTGGTGGTGCGGTAGCTGTCCTCGCCGAACTTCGGCAGCTGGCCGGTGCCATACATCATCTCGTCGCGCACCAGCACCGGGGTCCAGGTCTCGGTGAGGCCGTTCTCCTCGACATGGGTGTCGATCATGAACTGCGCCAGCGCCCGGTGCAGCCGCGCCACCGCGCCCGACATGACCACGAAGCGCGAGCCCGACAGCTTGGCCGCGGTCTCGAAGTCCATGCCGTCGTGCACCGCGGGCAGGTCGAAATGTTCCTTCGGGGCGAACGCGAAGCTGCGGGGCGTGCCCCAGCGCTTGATCTCGACGTTGTCCTCTTCGTCGGCGCCCTCGGGGACGTCGTCGTAAACGAGGTTCGGCAGTTCCATCAGCCGCGCCTCGAGCTCGGCGTCCAGGTCCTTGGCGCGCGCCTGCATGGCGGCGACCTCGTCCTTCTTCTCGCCGACGAGCGCGCGCAGGCGCTCGAACTCGGCCTCGTCGCCCTTGGCCTTGGCCTGGCCGACCTCCTTGGAGGCGCGCTTCTGCTCGGCCTGGGCGGTCTCGGCGGCGTGGATCGCGGCGCGGCGCTCCTCGTCGAGCTTCAGAAGCGGCGCCGATGCCTGCGACAGCCCGCGCCGCGACATGACCTTGTCGAAGGCCTCTGGGGTCTCGCGGATGAAGCGGATGTCGTGCATCGCCGGGGCTCCTTATTGGCTTGCGTCTGTCGGTGTTCGGCCCGAGTCGCGACGCTTATGCCTCAAGTCTTTCAGGGTGTGTAGGGGCGCGCCAGCTCCCGCAGGACCCAAGGGTCGACGCGGGCGGCGACGGCTTCCTCGCCCGAGATCGCCGAGATCACCCCCGCCACCCGCCGCGCGGTGCCGCGGCCCGCCAGCACCGGCCCGCCCGACATGCCCTGCGAGACCGGGCAGGAGAGATACCAGCGCGGGCCCTTGAGCCGGCCCGCGCAGCCCTCCTGCAGGGCCTGATGCGCGGTGTCCTCGCGGCCGTAGCCGATGATCGAGAAGCCGCCCTCGGGGCCCGAACGCCCGACCCGGATGGGGGCCATGGGCAGCGCCCGGTCGAGCCGCAGGATGGCGATGTCATAGGCGACCACGATGCCCTCGGCGTCGCTGGCGCGGGGATGCAGGAGAATCTCCTCGACGCTGGCCGCACCCGCGTGCCGGCCCTCTTCCCAGCCCGCCACGAAGCCCAGCCCCCGCGTGCCGCGCTTGCGCCCGTCGGGGAAGGTCACGCAATGGGCCGCGGTCAGCACCGTCGCCGGGCCCACCAGCGTGCCCGAACAGATCCGCAGCGCCGAGAAACCGCCGCCGAAGAGCCGCCCCACCGCCGGTTCGGTGGCGCGGGCGGGCAGGGCGAAGGCCAGGCACAGAAGCAGGATCAGGGCGGCGCGCATGGAGCCGAGATTAGGCGCGGGCCGCGGGGGGTCAAACGCCCCGTCACGGCGGCGCCAAGCCCGCTTGCATCGGCCCCCTGCCTTCCATAGGTTCCGCGCAACCTCGCCCGGGCGGATTGCCGCCCTGCGTCTCACTGACAAGGAGAGCCTCCGATGGATGGCAATGCGATTGCGCAGTTCGTGCCCCTGATCCTCATTTTCGCGATCATGTATTTCCTGCTGATCCGCCCGCAGCAGAAGAAGATGAAGGAACATCAGAAGATGGTCGAGGGCCTGCGCCGCGGCGACCAGGTGGTCACCCAGGGCGGCCTCATCGGCAAGGTCGTGAAGGTCAAGGAGAACAACGAGCTCGAGGTCGAACTGGCCGAGGGCGTGAAGGTCCGCGTGGTGCAGAACACCGTCGCCCAGGTCCTCTCCAAGACCGAGCCCGCGAACTCCTGATCCCTGACCGGGCGCGCGGTGCCCCGCGCCCGCGCCCTCGATGCACGAAGGCCCCGCCATGCTGCAGATCGACACCTGGAAGCGCGTCCTCATCTGGCTTGTCGTGGCCTTCGGGATCGTCTTCTCCGCGCCGAACCTCTTCTACGACCGCGTCGAGACCCATAACGACGCGATGACCGCCATCGAGCGGCAGGGCGAGACCGAGGACCGGCTGGCCGAGAAGTCGGTCTGGCCCGACTGGCTGCCCGCGACGCTGGTCAACCTCGGGCTGGACCTGCGCGGCGGCGCGCATCTCCTGGCCGAGGTCGAGGTCGAGGACGTCTACGACGCCCGCCTCGAGGCGCTCTGGCCCGAGGTCCGCGACACGCTGCGCCCGCTGCGCGACACCGTGGGCACGGTGCGGCTCCAGGCCGACACGCCGGGCGAGCTGCGCGTGCGCCTGGGCGAGCCTTCGGGCATGCAGGAGGCGCTCTCCGCGGTGCGCGAGCTGGCCCAGCCGGTGGCCTCGGTGGCCTCCGCCGGGGCGCAGGACCTCGCCGTCTCGGGCGAGGGCGACACCCTGGTGGTGCGGCTCTCGGACGCCGAACAGGCGGCCACCGACGATCGCACCGTGCGCCAGGCGCTCGAGATCATCCGCCGCCGCATCGACGAGGTCGGCACCCGCGAGCCGACGATCCAGCGCCAGGGCGCCGACCGCATCCTGATCCAGGTGCCGGGCATCGGCTCGGCCTCGGAGCTGAAGGAGATCATCGGCACCACCGCGCAGCTGACTTTCCAGCCGGTCGTCTCGCGAGGGGTGTCCGAAAGCACCGATCCGGGCATCGGCAACGAGGTGGTGCCGTCGCTCGACGAGGAGGGCGTCTTCTACGAACTCGAACGCGCCCCCGTCGTCACCGGCGAGGAGCTGGTCGACGCGCAGCCCGCCTTCGACCAGAACGGCAACCCCGCGGTGAACTTCCGGTTCAACTCCTCGGGCGCGCGCAAGTTCGGCGATTACACCGCCGAGAACATCGGCAACCCCTTCGCCATCGTGCTCGACGACGAGGTGATCTCGGCCCCGGTGATCCAGAGCCACATCCCGGGCGGTTCGGGCATCATCACCGGCCGCTTCACGGTCGAGGAATCGACCCAGCTTGCGGTGCTCCTGCGCGCCGGTGCGCTGCCCGCCGGGCTGACCTTCCTCGAGGAACGCACCATCGGCCCCGAGCTCGGGCAGGATTCGATCGAGGCCGGGCAGGTGGCCACGCTGGTGGCCTTCGCCCTCGTCCTGGCCTTCATGTTCGCCTCCTACGGGCTCTTCGGGCTCTTCGCCAACGTGGCGCTGATCATCAACATCTCGCTTCTCTTCGCGATCCTGTCGGTTATCGGGGCGACGCTGACGCTGCCCGGCATCGCCGGCATCGTGCTGACCGTGGGCATGGCGGTGGACGCCAACGTGCTGATCTTCGAGCGCATCCGGGAAGAGCTGAAGACCGCGCGCGGGCCCGCCCGGGCGATCGAACGCGGCTACGAGAAGGCGCTGTCGGCCATCGTCGACGCCAATATCACCACGATCATCACCGCGATCATCCTGTTCGCCATGGGCTCGGGCCCGGTTCGCGGCTTCGCGATCACCCTGGGCTTCGGCATCGTGACCTCGGTCTTCACCGCGATCTACGTCACCCGGCTTTTCGTCACCATGTGGTTCGAGCGCACGCGCCCGAAGACCATCACCGTCTGAGAGGATAGAAGATGCGTCGTCTGAAACTCATCCGCGAAGACACCTCTCTGGACTTCTTCTCGCGCAGCAAGCTCTGGCTCGGGATCTCGGCGGTCATGATGGTCGTGGCCTTCGTCTCCTTCATCTTCCAGGGGCTGAACTTCGGCATCGACTTCCGGGGCGGCACCACGATCCGCACCGAGAGCGCCCAGCCCGTCGACGTCGGCGCCTACCGCGCGGCGCTGCGCGAGCTGGAACTGGGCGACATCGTCATCTCCGAGGTCTTCGACCCCAGCTTCGGCCCCGAGCAGAACGTCGCCATGGTCCGCATCGCGCCCCAGGGCGACGAGGAGGCGGTGACCCAGGACACCATCGCCTCGGTCGAGACCGCGCTGCAGGCGGTGGCCCCCGACATCAGCTTCACCTCGGTCGAAAGCGTCGGGCCCAAGGTCTCGGGCGAGCTGATCCAGGCCGCGGTGATCGCGGTGCTACTCGCGATCGGGGCGGTGCTGATCTACATCTGGCTGCGCTTCGAATGGCAGTTCGCGCTCGGCGCGGTGGCCGCGCTGGTGCACGACGTGCTGCTGACCATCGGGATCTTCTCGGAGCTGCGCATCCAGTTCGACCTGTCGATCATCGCCGCGCTCCTCACCATCGTCGGCTATTCGCTGAACGACACCGTGGTGGTCTTCGACCGGGTCCGCGAGAACCTGATCAAATACAAGAAGCGGCCGCTGAAGGAGGTGCTCAACATCTCCATCAACGAGACCCTGAGCCGGACCATCATGACCTCGATGACCACGCTGATCGCGCTGGTGACGCTGTTCATCCTGGGCGGCGACGTGATCCGCGGCTTCGTCTTCGCGATGATCTGGGGCGTGATCGTGGGCACCTATTCCTCGATCTTCGTGGCCACCGCGCTGCTGTTCCGGCTCGGCGTGAAGCGCGACTGGGACAAGCCCGACAGCGGCGCCGGCACGCAGTTCGCCAACGTGGATGCCTGAGGCGCTCGCCGCCACGCTCGATCCCTCGGGGCTGGCCGCGCTCCTGGCCCTCACCTTCGCCGCCGGCGCGGTCTACGGCTTCGCGGGCTTCGGCGCGGCGCTGGTCTTCATGCCGCCCGCCGCGGCGCTCATGCCGCTCGAGATGGCGGTCGCCGCCTTCAACGTGGCAGCACTCGCCTCCTTCGTGACGGTGCTGCCCCGGGCGCTGCCGCAGGTCGACCGGCGCGGGCTCGGGGTGATGATCCTCTGCGCCGCCGCGAGCGCCTCTCTGGGGCTCTGGGTGCTGCGGGTCGCCGATCTCACCTGGCTGCGCTGGGGTGTGACGGGGGTGACCGCGCTGACGCTCCTGGCGCTGGTCGCGGGCTGGCGCCGCCCGATCCCGCCGAGCCCCGCCGCCCATGCCTCGATCGGGGCCGCCACGGGTTTTGTCGGCGGGGCCACCGGGCTCCTCGGCCCGATCATGGTGCTGTTCCAGCTCGCCAGCGGCGCCCGCGTCGCCCAGAGCCGCGCCACCGCGCTTGTCTTCCTGACCGTGACCTCCGCGCTGCTCCTGCCGCTCATGGCGCTGCAGGGACTTCTCGGGCTCGAGGCGCTGGCGCTCGGGGCGGCGCTCCTTCTGCCCTATGGGCTCGGCGCAAGGCTCGGCCAGGCCTGGTTCGACCCCGCCCGCGAGGGACTTTACCGGCTGATCGCCTATCTGGTGATCCTGAGCGCCGTGATCGCGGGCTTGCCCCTCTGGGACGGATAAGCTGAAATGAGGACATCATGCGCCTGAACGAAGTGACATATACCGACGCCCTGCCGGTCGATGGCTACGGTCCGGGCTTCTTCCGCGTCGACGGCGAGATCCGCGAGGGCGCGCTCTGCCTCGGCCCGCAGGGCGTCAGCGCCTGGGGCGGCTTCGAGGATGCCGAGACGCTGCTGGCCCTCGCCGAGGAGGTCGACGTGCTGTTCGTCGGCACCGGCCCCGAGATCGCCTTCCTGCCGAAACCCCTGCGGCTGCGCCTCGAGGAGGCGGGCCTCGGCGTCGAGGTCATGGCCTCGCCCTCGGCCTGCCGGACCTACAACGTGCTGCTCTCCGAGGGGCGGCGCGTGGCCCTGGCGGTGCTGCCGACCTGAGGGTTTGGGGCGGGGCGCTTTATCGAAACCTTGCGCTTGTTGAACCTGCGGGAGCGAGGGGGCTGTCTGCCCCCTCGCGCTCCCCCGAGAGGTATTTATGGCCCGGTCAGGCCGAGGGGCTGGCGCTGGGTGGTGCGGGGGTGCGTCGGGGGTGAGGTGTCGCGCCTGTTGCGGGTTCGGGAGCGAGGGGGCTGTCTGCCCCCTCGCGCTCCCCCGAGAGGTATTTGTGGCCCGGTCAGGCTGGGGGGCTGGTGCTGGGTGATGTGGGGGGCGCGTCGGGGTGAGGTGTCGCGCCTGTTGCGCGTGCGGGAACGAGGGGGCTGTCTACCCCCTCGTGCTCCCCCGAGAGGTATTTGTGGCCCGGTCAGGCCGGGAGCTGGCGCGGGGTGAGGCGGGGGCGCGTCGGGGGTGAGGTGTCGCGCCTGGCGCGGCGGCGGGCACTATGCGCTTTTGTCGGCGGGCGGGGCGGGATAGACCTCGGGGCGATGTTGACGGTGTCGGATCTGTCTGTGGCGCGCGGCGGTTTGCCGGTCCTCGACGGGGTGAGCTTCGCGCTCGGGCCCGGCGAGGCGCTGGTGCTGCGCGGGCCGAACGGATCGGGCAAGACCACGCTGCTGCGCACGCTCGCGGGGCTGCAGCCGCCGCTTTCAGGGACCGTCGAGGGCGGCGAGGCGCTGGCCTATGCGGGCCATCTCGACGGGCTGAAATCGGCGCTGAGCGTGACCGAGAACCTTCGCTTCTGGGCCCGGGTCTTCGGCACCGGCGAGATCGGACCGGCGCTTGCGGCGTTTGATCTCGCGGGGCTCGAGGACCGGCTGGCGGGCAATCTTTCGGCCGGGCAGAAGCGGCGGCTGGGGCTGGCGCGGCTCCTGGTGACCGGGCGGGCGGTCTGGGCGCTGGACGAGCCGACCGTGTCGCTGGATGCCGGCGCCGTGGCGTTGTTTGCGGGCGCCGTGCGGCGCCACCTCGAGGGCGGCGGCGCGGCGGTGATCGCCACCCATATCGACCTCGGCCTGCCCGAGGCGCGGGTCCTTGACCTCGGCCCCTACAAGGCCCGGCGGCCCACGCCGGGCAGCGCCGAGGAGGCCTTCCTGTGAGGGCGCTTCTGACCCGCGACCTGGCGCTGGCGGTGCGCGCCGGCGGCGGCTTCGGGCTGGGGCTGGCCTTCTTCCTGATCGTCACCGTGCTGGTGGCCTTCGGGGTCGGGCCGGAGGCGGCGCTCCTGTCGGAGATCGCGCCGGGCATCCTCTGGATCGGGGCGCTCCTGGCCTGCCTGCTGTCGCTCGACCGGATCTTCGCGCTAGACCAGGAGGACGGCTCGCTCGACCTCCTGGCCACCGCGCCGCTGCCGCTCGAAGGAATCGTCACGGTCAAGGCGCTGGCGCATTGGCTGACCACCGGGCTGCCGCTGGTCCTGGCCGCGCCCTTCCTGGGGGTGCTGCTGAGCCTGCCGGGGCCGGGCTATGCCTGGCTTTTCCTGTCGCTCCTGATCGGCACGCCGGCGCTCTCGGTGATCGGCACCTTCGGGGCGGCGCTGACCGTGGGGCTGAAGCGCGGCGGGCTCCTCCTGTCGCTCCTGGTGCTGCCGCTCTACGTGCCGACGCTGATCTTCGGCGCCGAGGTGGCCCGGCGCGGCGCGGCGGGGCTGACGGTGGAGACGCCGCTTCTGCTGCTGGCGGGGCTTTCCTTCGGGGCGCTGGCGCTCTTGCCCTTCGCCTCGGCGGCGGTGCTGCGCGTCAATCTGCGCTAGGGCGCGCCGCGGACCGGGCCTTGCCCCGGCGCGACCAGATGTGAATTGTGAGCGCCGAGGGAAGGCACTAGAGAACCGCCATGTCGCTTTGGGAATACGCAAATCCGGTCAAGTTCATCCGCGCCACGGACAGGGTGCTGCCCTGGCTCGCGGGGCTCGCGGGGGCCTGCCTGGTGGTCGGGCTGATCTGGGGGTTCTTCTTCACCCCCGACGACTTCCGCCAGGGTTCGACGGTGAAGATTATCTACCTGCATGTGCCCTCGGCGCTGATGGCGATCAACGGCTGGCTGATGATGCTGGTGGCCTCGCTGGTCTGGATCGTGCGGCGCCACCATGTCAGCGCGCTGGCGGCCCGGGCGGCGGCGCCGGTGGGCGCGGTGATGACGGTGATCGCGCTGGCGACCGGGGCGATCTGGGGCCAGCCGATGTGGGGCACCTACTGGGCCTGGGACCCGCGGCTCACTTCCTTCCTGATCCTGTTCCTCTTCTACCTGGGCTATATCGCGCTTTGGGCGGCAGTGGAGAACGACGACACCGCGGCGGATCTGACCTCGATCCTCTGCCTCGTGGGCT
Source organism: Roseivivax sp. (assembly GCF_054552075.1). NCBI lineage: Bacteria > Pseudomonadati > Pseudomonadota > Alphaproteobacteria > Rhodobacterales > Roseobacteraceae > Roseivivax > Roseivivax sp. Next base: position 159,761 of record NZ_JBTOLZ010000004.1, on the reverse strand, counting down.
CGGTCTTCGCGGTGCTCTCGCGCTACGCCGTCAACTTCTGGAACCAGGGGCTGCACCAGGGCGCCTCGCTGTCGCTCGACAAGGAGGAGAACGTGGCGGATGTCTTCTACCTGCCGCTCCTCGTCTGCATGGGCGGCTTCATCCTTCTGTTCATCGCGCTTGTCTTCCTGCGCACCCAGACCGAGATCCGGGCGCGGCGGATGCGGGTGCTGCTCGCGCGGGAGCGCATGGCCTGATGCCCGATCTTGGAAAATACGCCGATACGGTCCTGTCCGCTTATGCGGTGACCTTGGTGCTGCTGGCGCTTCTGGTGCTGGCCAGCGTGCTGCGCGCGCGCCAGGTCAAGCGCCAGCTCGAACGGGTGGAGGCGCGCAATGGCTAGGATCTCGCCGCTCATGGTGCTGCCGCCCCTAATCTTCGCGGCCTTCGCGGGGCTCGCCTATGTCGGCATGCAGCGCGAGGACCCCGACGGGCTGCCCTCGACGCGCGTCGGCCAGGCGGCGCCGCCGGTGACCGAGGCGCGGCTGGCGGACTACCCGGGCCTCGTGGAGGGCGACCTGACCGAGGGGCAGGTGACGCTGGTGAACTTCTGGGCGAGCTGGTGTCCGCCCTGCCGGGCGGAGCATCCGAAGCTCCTGGAGCTGGCCGAGGCGGGCGTGCGGATCGTCGGGGTGAACATCAAGGACAAGCCCGGCGCGGCCGAGAGCTACCTGGTCGACGAGGAGAACCCCTTTGCCGCGGTGGCCTTCGATCCGCAGGGGCGGACGGCGATCGACTGGGGCGTGACCGCGCCGCCGGAGACCTTCATCCTCGATGCCGAGGGCACGGTGCTCTACCGCTTCATCGGCCCGCTGATCGGGGCCGATTACGAGAACCGCTTCAAGCCCGAGCTCGAGGCGGCGCAGGGCGCGGAGCTGGCCGCGGACGGCTGAGCGCGGGCGCTTTTTCAGGATTTCGGGGGTGAGAGCCGGGCAGGGCGCGCCCTTGGGCGCGCGCTGCGGCGCGGCCCTTATGACGGCCGTCCGGCTTCGCGCAGCGCGGGCAGGGGCGCCTCGGGGCGCTCGCCCTCCATGTCGGCGCTGGCGGTCAGACAGGCTGCCTCGGCGGGGCCGCAGAGCGGGGCCTGGTTGGCGTGCTCGTCGGCGCCGCTCGCGCCGTAGACGGTCAGGCCGATCAGCGCGGCGGCCTGCAGGATGGTCAGGATCTTCATGTCGCGTCCCGTGGGGTTTTTCTTGCCTCGGCGGGAGATGGGGCTGCGGGGGCCGCTTCGCCAGAGGGCGCGGCGTGCGGGGCGGGGCCATCGGCGGGATGCCGCACAGTGACGGGCGGGAAGCCGCCCGGGTAGCGGCGCTGCCGGTCGATCAATTGCTCTGAGCCCCGGAACAAAAACCGGCCCGCGCCTGAGGCACGGGCCGGTCTCGTTTGTCAGCATGGGTCCCGCAGGCTCAGAGGAAACTGAGCCCCAGCGCGATGATCGCGCCCGAAAGCACCAGGTGCACGATGCAGAAGCCCATGATGTCCTTGGCGCGCAGACCCGCGATGCCGAGGATCGGCAGCGCCCAGAAGGGCTGCACCATGTTGGTCCAGGCATCGCCCCAGGCCACCGCCATGGCGGCGCGGGCCGCATCGGTGCCGAGCGCCTCGGCCGCGGGCAGGATCACCGGGGCCTGCACCGCCCATTGGCCGCCGCCCGAGGGCACGAAGAAGTTCACCACGCCCGCCGAGAGGAAGGTCCAGAATGGCAGGGTCGCCGCGCTGGCAAAGCCGATCAGCCCCTCGGAGATCGAGGCTGCCAGCCCCGAATCGACCATGATCGCCATGATGCCCGCGTAGAAGGGGAACTGGATGACGATGCCGGCGCCGCCCTTGACCGCCTCGGTCAGGGCGTCGAGCAGGTTGCGCGGCGTGCCGTGCAGCAGGATCGCCAGCGTCAGGAAGAGGAAGTTGATGACGTTGAGCGAGAGCCCGCCGCCGGAGGCGAAATGGCTCGCCACCCAGGCCAGCCCGCCGATGCCGATCAGCACCGAGAGGATCGGGCTGTTCTCGATCCATTCCGCCGGGGTCGGCGAGGCCGGTTTCTCGCGCGGGGTCTCCTTCAGGAGCTCGGGGTCGACGAAGACCTCCTCGCCGGATTTCGGCATCATCGCGCGGTTGATCAGCGGCACCGCGATGAAAAGCGCGATGACGATCACCAGGTTGTAGGCCGAGAAGATCGTCTCGCCGGTGGGCACCACGCCGATCTGCTCGGCGAAGGGGTGGCCTTCGGTCGCGATCGAGAGCGGCACCGAGCCCGCGAGCCCGCCGTGCCAGACGATGAAGCCCGAATAGGCCGAGGCGACCAGGAGCCGGTAGTCGACCTTGACCGCGCGGGCGAGCTCCTTGGCGAAGAGCGCGCCGACGACGAGGCCGAAGCCCCAGTTGATCCAGCTGGCCGCGAGCGAGACCAGGCTGACGAGCAGGATCGCCCCCGAGGCGCCCTTGGCGAGGCCCGCGAGCCGGGCGAGGAGCCCGCGCACAAGCGGCGTCGAGGCCATCATGTAGCCGGTGACCAGCACCAGGAGCATCTGCATGGAGAAGCTCAGGAGCGACCAGAATCCGTCGCCCCAGATTTCCACCACCTCGAGCGGGGTGGTGCCCTGGGTCAGGATCGCCGCCAGCGCCGCGATGAGCGTCAGCACCAGGACGAAGACGAAGGGATCGGGAAGGTATCTGTCGACCACCCGGACGAGCGGCCGCGAGACGGCGTTGAGCATGTCGTGCCTCCTTTCACGTGTCCCGCGAGCCCCTATCAAGCGACGTGGCGGAACCCAACGGAGAGCCGGGATTGCGTTTCCGCAAGGGCGGGGTGGGGTGGTTGGTTGGGGGGTTGGGGGCGGGGAACGCTCCGGGCATGCTGGGGGGCGTTTGTGCGGCGGTAGAGTAGGGTTTGGCACAAGGCGCGAGACGCAAGGCCCGAGGCAGAGAACTGGGACTGGTCTCAACACCAGACAGCGTCACAACCAAACGAAACACATGGCATTCCGGGCCCGCCCCTTGCCGCAGCGCCCCCTTGCGCCCGAATAGCACCGAAGGTGCCGGGCGCGCGCCGGACCGGCCCCTTGGGCCGGCGCTCCTTGGGTGGCGCGCTTAGCTCGCAGCGAGCAATGACCTTGCTGGGATAAAGTGCCTAGCCCAGAGGTCAGCAGCGCCGGCCCCCGGTCCGGCGCGCGCCCTCTGTTGCGCGGGCTTGGCGGGTGGTCGAAGGGAACGGTTCAAAGCCGGGCAGGGCGGTGACGGCCCCCGATCATCCGCAGGAATGCCGCCGAACGCGCACTCCCCCCAACCCCAAAAAAAACGCGCCGCCCAACCAAGGGCGGCGCGCATCGTCATCCTGGAAGCCCAGAGGCAAAGCCCCCGATCAGGCCGCCTTCGCCAGGTTGCGCAGCACGTAGTGCAGCACGCCGCCGTGCTTGACGTAATCCACCTCGATCGCCGTATCGATGCGGCACTTGAGGGTGATCTCCTTCTCCGAGCCGTCCTCGAAGGTGATCTTGCAGGGCAGCTCCGCGCCCGGCGTCACCGCGTCGAGGCCGGAGATCGAGACGGTCTCCTTGCCGGTCAGCCCGAGGCTCTTGCGGGTCTCGCCGCCGGTGAACTCGAAGGGCACCACGCCGAAGCCGACGAGGTTGGAGCGGTGGATCCGCTCGAAGCTCTCCGCGATCACCGCCTTGACGCCCAGAAGCGCCGTGCCCTTGGCCGCCCAGTCGCGCGAGGAGCCCGCGCCATACTGCTCGCCGCCGAAGATCACGAGCGGCGTGCCCTGCTCCTGGAAGGCCATGGCCGCGTCGAAGATCGCCGCCTGGTTGCCCTCAGGGTCGAGCGTGTAGCCGCCCTCGACGCCGTCCAGCATCTCGTTCTTGATGCGGATGTTGGCGAAGGTGCCGCGCATCATCACCTCGTGGTTGCCGCGGCGCGAGCCGTAGGAGTTGAACTCCCGCGGCGGCACCTGGCGGTCGACCAGGTATTGACCGGCCGGGGTGGTCTCCTTGAAGGAGCCCGCCGGCGAGATGTGGTCGGTGGTGATCATGTCGCCCAGGACCGCCAGCACGCGGGCGCCCTCGACGTTCTCGATCTCGCCCGGCTCCTTGGACATGCCCTGGAAATACGGCGGGTTCTGCACGTAGGTCGAGGTCGCCGGCCAGTCGTAGGTCTCGGCGTCGGTGGTCTCGACCTCCTGCCACTTCTCGTCGCCCTTGAAGACGTCGGCGTATTTCTCCTGGAAGCTCTCGCGCGTGACGGTCTTCTCGACCAGCTCGGAGATCTCGGCCTGGGTCGGCCAGATGTCCTTGAGGTAGACATCGTTGCCGTCGTGGTCCTGGCCGATCGGGTCGTTCGCCACGTCGATGTTCATGTCACCGGCGATGGCATAGGCGACCACCAGCGGCGGCGAGGCCAGGTAGTTGGCGCGCACGTCGGGGCTGATCCGGCCTTCGAAGTTGCGGTTGCCCGAAAGCACCGAGACCCCGATCAGGTCGTTGTCGGAGATGCACTTGGAAATCTCGGGCGCCAGCGGGCCGGAGTTGCCGATGCAGGTGGTGCAGCCGTAGCCGACGAGGTTGAAGCCGATGGCGTCGAGCTCTTCCTGCAGGCCCGAGGCCTCAAGGTAGGCCGAGACCACCTGCGAGCCCGGGGCCAGCGAGGTCTTCACCCAGGGCTGACGGTCGAGGCCCTTCTCGCGCGCCTTCTTGGCGACGAGGCCGGCACCGATCATCACATAGGGGTTCGAGGTGTTGGTGCAGGAGGTGATCGAGGCGATCACCACCGAGCCGTCATGCAGCTGGAACTCGACCTCGTCGCCGTCGATGTCCTTCATCTTGACGAAGCCGCGCTTGTGCTTGCCGCTGTCGCCGGGGATGTCGCGGGGCTCGGGCATACCGCCTTCGCCTTCCCAGCGGACCTCTTCCTTGGCGGTGGCGTCCTTGGCCTCGCGCTGGCCTTCGACATACTTGTGGAAGGTCTCGGCGGCGGCGTCGAGGTTGACGTGATCCTGCGGGCGCTTCGGGCCCGAGATCGCGGGCTTCACGGTGCCCATGTCCAGCTCGAGCGTATCCGAGAAGACCGGCTCGGAGCCGGTCTCGCGCCACATGCCCTGCTCCTTGGCATAGGCTTCGACCAGCGCGATGCGGTCCTCGTCGCGGCCAGTGGTGCGCAGGTAGCGCAGGGTCTCGTCGTCGATCGGGAAGAAGGCGCAGGTGGCGCCGAACTCGGGGGACATGTTGCCGATGGTGGCGCGGTCCGCGAGCGTCACGTTGTCGAGCCCGTCGCCGTAGAATTCGACGAACTTGCCGACCACACCCTTCTCGCGCAGCATCTGGCAGACGCGCAGGACGAGGTCGGTGGCGGTGGTGCCCTCGACCATCTCGCCGGTCAGCTTGAAGCCGATGACCTCGGGGATCAGCATGGAGATCGGCTGGCCCAGCATGGCCGCCTCGGCCTCGATGCCGCCGACGCCCCAGCCCAGGACCGCCGCGCCGTTCACCATGGTGGTGTGGCTGTCGGTGCCGACCAGCGTGTCGGGATAGGCCACGGTCTCGCCGTTCTGGTCCTCGTCGGTCCAGATCACCTGGCTCAGGTACTCGAGGTTGACCTGGTGGCAGATGCCGGTGCCCGGCGGCACCACGCGGAAGTTGTTGAAGGCCTTCTGGCCCCACTTCAGGAAGGTGTAGCGCTCGATGTTGCGCTCGTATTCCCGGTCGACGTTCATCTGGAAGGCGCGCGGGTTGCCGAACTCGTCGATCATCACCGAGTGGTCGATGACCAGGTCGACGGGGTTCAGCGGGTTGATCTTCTGGGCGTCGCCGCCAAGCGCCTGGATGCCGTCGCGCATCGCCGCGAGATCGACCACCGCGGGCACGCCGGTGAAGTCCTGCATCAGCACGCGGGCCGGGCGGTAGGCCAGCTCGCGGTTGGCGCGGCCGCCGTTCGCGGCCCAGTCCGAGAAGGCCTTGATGTCATCGGTCTCGACGGTCTTGCCGTCCTCGAAGCGCAGCATGTTCTCGAGCACCACCTTCAGCGACTTGGGCAGTTTCGAGAAATCTCCGAGCCCCGCCTTCTCGGCGGCGGCGATCGAGTAGAACGAGACGGAATTGCCGCCCGCGGTCAACGTCTGGCGGGTCTTGGCCGTGTCCTGGCCAACGGTGATGGGCATAGGAAGCCTCCATGCTTGACGTGAGAAGTGAGGACTTGGGCGCTATCTGCATCAAGCCCGGTGCCCGATCAAGGGGCTGTCATCAAAATTGTATACCATTGTGCACGAAGGCCGGCGGCGGGGGCGCGGCAGGGCGCCCTCGCGGGCTCTCGCAATTCCTTGATTGTTCATTACACCAGCCTGACGGTAGACCTTTCAAGGTTCGAAGATCGCGGGGAAGCATGCGTCTCACTGACCTTTTGCGGGCGGCCGTCCTGGCCGCGGGCCTTACCACAGGCGCATCGGCCCAAGCCGGCGACGCGCCGGTGGTGGTCGAGCTTTACACCTCGCAGGGCTGTTCCTCCTGTCCGCCCGCCGATGCGCTCCTGAGCGAGCTGGCGGGCCGCGAGGGCGTCATCGCGCTGGCGCTGCACGTCGATTACTGGGACTACATCGGCTGGAAGGACAGCTTCGCCCGGCCCGCCTTCACCGCCCGCCAGAAGGGCTATGCCGAGGCCGCGGGCCGGCGCTCGATCTACACCCCGCAGATGATCATCGACGGCACCCATGACGTGGTGGGCAACCGCGCCAAGGACGTGACCGCGCTCATCGCCCGCGAAGAGGGGCAGGGCACGCCGGTGGACCTGACGCTCGACCGCCAGGGCGACCGGCTGAGCATCGCGCTCTCGGCCGATGCGCCGGTCGGGCCGCTCGAGCTGCACCTGGTGCGCTACCGCCCCAAGGCGCAGGTCGCCATCGCCCGCGGCGAGAACGCCGGCCACAAGCTCAGCTATTCGCATATCGTGACCGATTGGGACGTGGTCGCGCGCTGGGACGGCGAGGGCGAGTTCGAGGCCGACGTGCTGGTGAGCGGCGACAGCCCGATCGTGGTGCTCGCGCAAACCCCGGGCTACGGCCCGATCGTGACCGCGGCGGAGCTGCGCTGAGGGCTTGAGCGCGGGTCGCTCGGGCTGCGCGGACGGCTGAGGTCGGTTTTTGCCATGAAGACGGGGCAGGGTGCGCGGGGCGCGCTCTGGGGCCAAGGGCGTCGCGGTTGTGTCTTGTGATGTGCGCTAGTCTGCGCCGCGAGGTGCCGAGGCCGGGCCGCGCGGTTTCTCTGCATCCATTTTCGGGTCAGCTTTTGACGTCCCGGCCCATGCGCTGCCAGCTTCCAGACCCGCAGCCCCGCTCTCAGCCGCTTTTCTTCGCCGCCGCTTCCGCCGCCCGGCGGGCGCGTTTCTTCGCCTGCTTGCTCTGCCGGCGCGGCTTCCAGCGGCGGTGGATCCAGAACCACTGCGCCGGGTCCTCCTCGATCCGCGCCTCGAGGCGGCGGGTCATCTCGCGGGTCATCTCCACCGGGTCGCCATGGGCAATGGAGGCCTCGAAGACGCAGGCGAAGCTCACCCCGTCGGGCTGGCGGATGCCGAAGAAAGGCACCAGCAGAGCCCCGGTCTTCACCGCGATCTCCGCCGCCGAGGTCAGCGTCGGCGCGGGCTTGCCGAGAAAGTCGATCTTCGCGCCCGAGCTGTCGTAGACATCGAAGAGCAGCACCCCCATGCCGCCCTGCCGGATGTGCCGGATCAGCCCCATGGTCCCGCGCCGTCCCTGCTCGAAGACCGGCCCCGAGAGCGCATGCATGTTCCGCGCGTAATGGGCGTTGAAAAAGGGGTTGGTCATCGGCCGGTAGAGCCCGCCGATCTGGTAGCCGCGCGCCACCAGCGCCGCGCGCGGGGCTTCGAAATTGCCGTAATGCCCGGTGACGAAGAGCACCGGCCGGCCCTCGGCGCGGGCGGCCTCGATCTCCGGGAGGCCCGCGCCCGAGAGCGGCGCCTCGGCCATGCGGTCGCGCAGCCCGGTGACGTCGTAGTTCTCGATCATGGTGCGCCCGGCGTTGCGCGCGGCGCCGCGCGCGATCTCGCGGCGGCGCTCGGCGGGCAGGTCGGGCCAGACGTAGTCGAGGTTGGCCTCGGCGCGTTCGCGGTAGCCCGCGAGGGGTGCGACGACCCGCGAGACCACGCCCCCCATGAGCGCCAGCCGCGCCCGGAGCGGGATCCGCAGCGCCAGCGCGATCAGCCCGCGCAAGAGGCGGTCGGTGATCCAGTCGGCGCGGCTGCCCTCGAGGGGCTCCGCGGGCTCGGGCTGCTCGGCGGGCGCGGTCCGGGTCTGGCTCTCGGGGCTCTGGTCGGGACTCTGATCGGGGGGCTTGGTCATCCCGCCCGTCTTAGGGGCGCGCCGGGGAGGCGGCAAGGGCGGGGTGGCCGGTGCGGCTGGCGGGGCGCTGTTCGGGTCCGCGGACCTCCGCGCAAAGAGAAAGGGCGGCCCCGTAATTGGGCCGCCCTGACATAAGAGAGCCTACGCTCGGGATCAGCCGGTCACGACCTTACAACTCTGACTCGCTGCGTCATAGACGGTGCCCTCGGCGCAGGTGATGCTGGCCTGTCCGTGTCCGCAGGCGGCATAGGCCGTCAGGGTGGAACAGACCGTCAGGGCGAAAGCCGCGAATGCCGTCTTGATCATCTCTTCTGTCTCCATGCTGGATGGGGCGATGATACCACGGGTTGACGTTACGTCAAAACGGGGAATCTGGCCCGGAGACGGGCGGTTGGGTGTTTGGGGGGTGGTTTTGATGGCGGCGCAGAGGGGCAGGGCCCGGTCTTGGACTTGGGGCGCATCGCCGGTCGATGGCGGCTCGGGGCACGGCGCTCCGTGGCTCCGTCCAAGCGGCCTCAGCACACCCGACCCCGGCAAAACCGCCAAACCCAACCACCCTCGCGCGCCCTCTGTTGGCGTTGGTGGAAAGGGTGGCGGCGCGGCGCAAAGCGACAGCGCGTTGATCAGACCTCTACGTTGGACGCCACGCCGGGGCCAAGGCGCCCTCTTGCGCCCGAATAGCATCGAAGATGCCGGGCGCGCGCCGGACCGGCCCTATGGGCCGGCGCTCTTGGGGGTGGCGTGCATAGCTTGTCGCTAGCCCTGACCTTGCCGGGATAAAGCGCACAGCTCTCCCGTCAGCAGCGCCGGCCCCCGGTCCGGCGCGCGCCCTCCGTTGGCGCTGGTTGAGAGGGTGGCGGGGCGGTATGAGGCGACAGCGCGACGATCAGACCTCTCGGTAGGACGCCACGCCGGGGCCAAGGCACCCCCTTGCGCCAGAACAGCATCGAAGATGCCGGGCGCGCGCCGGACCGGCCCTATGGGCCGGCGCTCCTGGGGCTGGCGTGCTTAGATCACCTCTAGTCCTGACCTTGCTTCCATAAAGCGCACAGCCCCGAGGTCGGCAGCGCCGGCCCCCGGTCCGGCGCGCGCCCTCTGTCTAGCTGGTGGAGAGGGTGGTGGGGCGGTCCAAGGCGTCGGCGCGTTGATCAGACCTCTCGGTTGGACGCCACGCCGGAGCCAAGCCGCCGCCTTGCGCCTGAACAGGACCTTAGGTGTCGGACCGGCCCCCCCAGACCGCCGCGCCCCCTCAGCTCTCGCCGAAGACCCGCTGGAAGATCGTGTCGACGTGCTTGGTGTGATACCCGAGGTCGAACTTCTCCTCGATCTCGCCCGCGCTCAGCGCCGCGGTGACCTCGCCGTCCTTCAGGAGCTCCTCCTTGAAGTCCGCGCCTTGCTCCCAGACCTTCATGGCGTTGCGCTGCACCAGGCGGTAGGCGTCCTCGCGGCTCACCCCGGCCTGGGTCAGCGCCAGGAGTACCCGCTGGGACATCACCAGTCCGCGGAACTTGTGCATGTTGGCCAGCATGGTCTCGGGGTAGACGACCAGGTTCTCGATCACCCCGGTCAGCCGCGCCAGCGCGAAATCGAGCGTCACCGTCGTGTCCGGCCCGATGTTCCGCTCGACCGAGGAATGCGAGATGTCGCGCTCGTGCCAGAGCGCCACGTTCTCCATCGCCGGCACCACCGCCATGCGCACCAGCCGCGCCAGCCCGGTGAGGTTCTCGGTCAGGACCGGGTTGCGCTTGTGCGGCATCGCCGAGGACCCTTTCTGGCCCTTGGAGAAGAACTCCTCCGCCTCCAGCACCTCGGTGCGCTGCATGTGACGGATCTCGGTGGCGATGTTCTCGATCGAGGAGCCGACGACGCCCATGGCCGCGAAGAAGGCGGCGTGGCGGTCGCGCGGAATCACCTGGGTCGAGATCGGCTCCGGCTTGAGGCCGAGCTTGGCGCAGACGTGCTCCTCGACCGAGGGGTCGATATTGGCGAAGGTGCCGACGGCGCCGGAGATCGCGCCGGTCGCCACCTCCTCGCGGGCGGTTTTCATGCGCGCGAGGTTGCGGTCCATCTCGGCGTAGAAGCGCGCGAAGGTCAGGCCCATGGTGGTGGGCTCGGCATGGATGCCGTGGCTGCGCCCGATGCGGACGGTCTCGCGGTGCTCGAAGGCGCGGGTCTTGAGCGCGGCCAAAAGCTTCTCCAGATCGGCGATCAGGATGTCGGCGGCGCGCACCAGCTGGATGTTGAAGGTCGTGTCGAGCACATCCGAGGAGGTCATCCCCTGGTGCACGAAGCGCGCCTCGTCGGCGCCCACGATCTCGGAGAGATGGGTGAGGAAGGCGATCACGTCATGCTTGGTCACCGCCTCGATCTCGTCGATGCGGGCGACGTCGAAATCCACGCCGTCGGCCTTCCAGACCGCCTCGGCATTGGCCTTGGGGATCACCCCCAGCGCGGCCTGGGCGTCGCAGGCATGGGCCTCGATCTCGAACCAGATGCGGAATTTCGTCTCGGGCGCCCAGATCGCGACCATGTCGGGGCGGGAATAGCGAGGGATCATGCGGGGCAGCCTTTCCTGACTTGTAACGGCATCGCGCGCGGTCTTAGACTGAACCCCACACATTGGACAAGGGAAGGGAGGCGCGCATGACGATCCACCTCTCGACCCGCCCCGCGCCCGATCTGCCCCGAGAGCTCGATGATTTCACTGGCGCCTGGCGGTTCCGCAGAAAGATTTACGACCGCAAGCTCGGGCAGGAAAGCGACGGGCAGGGCGTCCTGACCTTCGCCCCCGAGGGCGACGGGCTGATCTACCACGAGGTGCTGACGCTCTCGATGCCGGGCCAGCCGCCGATCGAGGGCAGCCGCCGCTACCGCTGGCGTCCGGGGCCGCGCGGCATCGAGGTCCTCTTCGAGGACGGGCGGCCCTTCCACCAGCTGGGCCTCGGCGAAAGCCGCCCCTGCGACCTGCACCCCTGCGGCGAGGACCGCTACGAGGTGACCTATGATTTCGGCGACTGGCCGATCTGGGGCGCGACCTGGGAAGTGCGCGGACCGCGCAAGGACTACCGCATGGACACGCTCTACGTGCGCGAGAAATCCTGCCGCTGAGCTTCGGGGTTGCGCGCCGCGCCGCGGCACGGCATGAAGTCCCGAAGGGTTCAATGACACGAGGGAGACCCCGATGACGGAAGCGCTCAACCGCAACGTGCTGGTGGAGATGTTCGGCGCCACCGAAGGTGCCGCTCTGCGGGCGAAACAGGCCGCCTTGGTGGTCGTGGGGATCGCCTTCCTGGCGCTTGCCGCCAAGATCAAGGTGCCGATGTGGCCCGTGCCGATCACCATGGGCACCTTCGCGGTGCTGACCGTGGGCGCCGCCTATGGCCCGCGCCTCGGCCTGGCGACGATCCTGGGCTACATGATCATCGGCGCGCTCGGCTTCGACGTCTTCGCGGGCTCGAGCGCGGAAAGCGCCGGCCTCACCTACATGATGGGCGGCACCGGCGGCTACCTGGTGGGCTACGTGCTGGCGACGCTGGCGCTGGGTGTCGCGGCCCGCGCGGGCTGGGACCGCTCGATGCCGAAGATGGCGGGCGCCATGCTGCTCGGCAACGTGATCATCTACGTCCCGGGCCTGGTCTGGCTCGGCATGCTCTACGGCTGGGACAAGCCGATCCTGCAGTGGGGCCTGACGCCCTTCCTGATCGGTGACGCGCTGAAGCTGGCGCTGGCCGCGGGCCTTCTCCCGCTGGTCTGGAAGCTGGTCGGCGACGCCCGCCGGTGAGCGTGAGACAGGACGGACAGAACGCGGCGCGCCGGGAGACCGGCGCGCCGTTTGCGTTTGAGGAAGGCCCCCCGGTCCTGCAGCGGCATCTGCCCTATGACCCGGGTGCCGGCGCACGGCTGCCGGGCACGAGGCCCCTGGGCGAGGCGCCCTGGCTCATCGCCGACGAGGCCTATGCCGGCCAGATGGCCCTGCGCGACCGGCTCTTGGCCGATTGCCCCGAGGTGGTGCTGGCCCTCGATCCCGGCGCCCGGCCCGCCGCGCAGGAGCTGCTGGAAGAGGTGCTGGCGGAGCTGCCCGCGGGCTTCGCGCAGGCGGGCGATCAGGTCACCCGGCCCGACGGCGTGAGCATCGCGATCGACCCCGCGCGCCCGATGGAGACGCTCTGCCGCCTGGTGCAGGAAGACCTCTGCATTCTCGAAAAACCCGAGGGCGCGGAGGAACACGTCCTGACCGCCGCGGCGCTCTGTTTTCCCGCGCGCTGGCGGCTCTCGGAGAAATTCATGCGCCCGCTGGTGGCGATCCACGCGCCGGTGCCGGAATACGACGAAGGCGTCGCGCGCCGGGTGCAGCGGATGTTCGACGGGCTGCGCCCCGGCCTGCCGATCTGGCGCTTCAACGTGCTCTGGCACGACGATCCGACGCTGCATCAGCCAGGCCCGCCCGCCGCGCGGCCGAAATGGGCGCCCGAGCGCGCGGCCTACCTGCGCACCGAGCGGCAAGTGCTGCGGCGGCTGCCGAAGACCCGCGCGGTCATCTTCTCGATCCATACCTACATGCTGGCGGCGGAGGATGTGCCCGAGGGGCCCGGATCAGCTGCCGATGATGTTCAGAAGCGGGTCGAATAGCCCGTTTTTCCAGAACACCACCGCGACACCACCCAGGGCCAGCATATGGCCGAAGGTCCGAAGCGGCAGCGCCGCGGCGAGGCTGCGCAGGAGCGAGCGGCGGCGCGGCGCCTCGCCCGCCTCTTCGGCCTCGCGGGCCTCGGCCTTCTCGGCAATCGCGGCGATCCGGGCGAAATCGGCGTCCTGGAACTCGTCGACCTGGTCCTCGTCGAAGACCTGGGGCGCGCGGGCCTCGATGTCGCGGCGCGCGGCGGCGCGGCGGCGGGCGACCTCGGCCTGGCGTTCCTCGCCGTGGCCGGGCTCGCTGACCACGGGAATGTCCTCGAACATCCGCGCCAGGCTCTTCTCGATGTCCTCGGTCGACTGGGTGCTCTCGGGCGTATCGGCCATCTCGCGGCGCTGCCGCTTCGGCGAGACGTAGGAGCAGGAAATCTGGAACTCCTCGGGCGAGAGCTTGGTGCGCGGGTCGAGCCATTCGACGTGCCGCGCGTCCACCCGCTGCAGCGCCTTCAGCACGATGTCCGAGAGGATCTCGACCGTGCGGTCCATGGGCAGCGCCTCGGCATTGGCGCGCGGGGCGATGCGGAAGACGATGCGGCCGCCCGCGCCGGGCGAGACCTGGGTGGTCAGCTTCACGATCAGCCGGTCCGAGGCGACCGCCCCGTGCTTCAGCGAGACCTTGGGCTCGCCGCCCCCGGCCATGTCCTGGCGGGCAAGGCTCTGGGCCACGAGACGCAGGAACCGATCCTGCTCGACACTGACGGCATGGGCGATGGCGATGGCAGCATAAGGGCGCAAGATGAGGCTCACGAATTCTGGTCTGTCGGGCGAGTCCCGACCTGTGCCCAAGCTAGCCGGACATTGGGGTCAAACTTGGGCCAAAGACGCACAGTTCTGCGCAATTTCGGCCCCGGGTCCGACCCCCGGCGGCATCCCGCTCAGCCGTCGATCTGCCGCGCCATGATCGCGATGGCCTGCTGGTAGACCGTGGCCGCGTTCCAGGCCTCGATCACCCGGAAATTCGGCTGGCCCTGCTGGTAGCCCTGGCCCGGGCGCCAGCCCTTCTGGCGCAGGAAGTTCGCGGTCGAGGCCAGGGCATCGGTTTCATTGTAGAAATCGACCCGGCCGTCGCCGTTGCCGTCGACCCCGTAGCGCAGGGCGTTGCCGGGCAGGAACTGGGTGTGACCCAGCTCTCCGTGTTTGGCGCCGCGGGTCTGGCGGGTGATCGAGCCGCGGTCGACCAGCTTCAGCGCGCCCAGGGCATGCGGCTTGAAGAACTCCGAGCGGCGGCAGTCGAAGGCCAGGGTGGTGATCGCCGAGACCACCTCGCTGTCGCCCATGAAGCGGCCGAAGCCGGTCTCCATGCCGTGGATCGCGATCAGCACGCCCGCCGGCACCCCGTAGGCGCGTTCAAGCGAGGCGTAGAAATTGGCGTTGCGCGCCTTGCGGTCGCGGCCCTGGCGCACGATGGTCGCCGATCCGCGGATCTCCATGAACTTGTCGAGCGAATAGCGAAAGCTCTTCTGGTTGCGGTCGGCGCTTATGGTGGACTGCGAATAGCGCGTGTTCGACAGCGCCTCGAGACCGCGCTGCCCGACGCCGGCGGCCGAGGCCTGGCGGGCGAAATCGGCCTTCCAGGCCTCGAAGCCCGAAGAGGTGTTCGAACAAGAGGCCGCGCTGGCGCTGCCTGCGGCAAGGGCCGCGCCAAGCGCGGCGGTCAGGCCGACGACGGCCAGGGAAATGCGACGTTGCATGGATGTCCTCGTTCCGGCGAAATGACTGCCGCAGGAGCCTAGCCTCGAATGCGCGCAAGACAAAGGTGACTCTGCGAAAGAGCAAACGCCGGGGCGCGGGCCCGGGGGCGCCGCCTAGAGGTTCGTCACGATGTCGGCCATGGCCCCGGTGGTGTCGAGCGCCACGAAGAGCCCGCTCAGCCCCATGGCCAGCGAGGCGAAGCGGAAGTCCTCGCCCTTGACCAGGTTGTGCACGATGACCGGCGCGGCGACCGGCAGCGAGATCGAGGCCACCGCCAGCGACATCGCCCAGGTCGAGAGCCGCACCGTGGTCGGCTGGATGCCCGCGGCCTCGCGCAGCTCTTCCAGTTCCTCGGGCGTGGCGGGGCGGCGCAGCACCTCGCGCAGGTGTTTCTCGTAGGCGCGGACATGGGCGTCGGCGCGCAGCGCGCGCGGCGCAACGCCGGTATTTGCGATCTCGGGCAGGGCATGCCGCGGCTCCACGGCCACCTCGGCATGGTCGACGCGGCGCGGGCGCACCGGGCGGCAGGGCGCGGCATCGGGCGCGAAGGCTTCGAGGAAGGCGTCGCGCGGCAGCGGCACCTCGGTTTCGAGCCAGACCACCGAGCCCGGCGCCTGGTTCAGCGCGAAGGTGCGGGTGATCCCGGCCAGGAGTTTCTTGACCGGCTGGGCCTCGGGCCCGGGCCGGAAGACGCCGATCACCAGGTAGGTCGCGGTCGCGTCGCGCTGGATGTCCAGCGTGATCGCATGCGCCCCGGCGCTGGCCTCGAGGCCGCTCGAGCGCGCCTCGATCTCGGACGGGCCGAGGCCCTGTTGGCCGATCGCCACCGCCAGGCTTCTGCCCAGCTCGTCGATCGGAAATTCCGCCTCCGCTTCGAAGACGAGTTTCGCCTGACATTTCATTGTCGGTCCCCAAGACATTCTGTCCCAAAGGATAGGGTGATGGGGAATAAGGGTGGGTTTTGGTGCTGATCTGGAAATTATTGCGGCGGCTTCGGCAAAATGCTGCAAAGCCGCTTTTGCGGCGCCACAATCCCGCCGCGATCCGCGCAATTTGCCACGCTTTGGGCGTATTTCGAGGGGTCCACGTGTGTCGTGGCGGGGCGTTCTACATAAAATTGTAGCGGAATCAGGGCGATGGCGGCGGCGCGCGCGGGCCGGTGTGGCAGAGGCCCCGGACACCCGATTCCAGACCGCCAGACCCCAAAAAGGAAAGGGCGCCCCGAAGGGCGCCCAAACCGGTCTTCCTGTCCCTCGGAAGGCCTTAGCAGCTGTAGTAGAGCTGGAATTCGACCGGATGGGGGGTGTGCTCGTAAAGCTCGAGCTCTTCCATCTTCAGGTCGATGTAGCCGTCGATCTGGTCCTTGGTGAAGACGTCACCGGCCAGCAGGAAGGCGTGATCGGCCTTCAGCGCGTCCAGCGCCTCGCGCAGCGAGCCACAGACGGTCGGGATGCCCTCGAGCTCTTCGGCCGGCAGGTCGTAGAGGTTCTTGTCCATCGCCTCGCCCGGGTCGATCTTGTTCTTGATGCCGTCGAGACCGGCCATCAGGAGCGCGGCGAAGCACAGGTAGGGGTTCGCCGAGGGATCGGGGAAGCGGGCCTCGACGCGCTTGGCCTTGGGGCTCTCGGTCCAGGGGATCCGCACGCAGCCCGAACGGTTGCGGGCCGAATAGGCGCGCAGCACGGGGGCTTCGAAGCCCGGGATCAGGCGCTTGTAGGAGTTGGTCGAGGGGTTGGTGAAGGCGTTCAGCGTCTTGGCGTGCTTCAGGATGCCGCCGATGAAGTAGAGCGCCTCCTGGCTGAGGTCGGCGTATTTGTCGCCCGCGAAGAGCGGCTTGCCGTCCTTCCAGATCGACATGTTGACGTGCATGCCGGTGCCGTTGTCGCCGTAGATCGGCTTCGGCATGAAGGTCGCCGACTTGCCGTAGGCGTCCGCCACGTTGTGGATGACGTACTTGTACTTCTGCAGCTGGTCGCCCTGGTCGGTCAGCGAGGAGAAGATCAGGCCCAGCTCGTGCTGGCAGGACGCCACCTCGTGGTGGTGCTTGTCGACCTTCATGCCCATGCGCTTCATGGTCGAGAGCATTTCCGAACGGATGTCCTGGCCGTGGTCGACCGGGTTCACCGGGAAGTAGCCGCCCTTGACGCCCGGGCGGTGGCCCATGTTGCCCATCTCGTAGTCGCTGTCAGTGTTCCAGGAGGCGTCGAGCGCGTCGACCTCGTAGGAAACCTTGTTCATCGCGTTGGAGAACTTGACGTTGTCGAAGAGGAAGAACTCCGCTTCGGGGCCGAAGTAGGCCGCGTCACCGATGCCCGAGGACTTCAGGTAGGCCTCGGCCTTCTCGGCGGTGCCGCGCGGGTCGCGCTCGTAGGGCTCGCCGGTGTCGGGCTCGACCACGGTGCAATGCAGGCAGAGCGTCTTCTCGGCGTAGAAGGGGTCGATATAGGCCGAGGTGGTGTCGGGGATCAGCTTCATGTCGGAAGCCTCGATCGACTTCCAGCCGGCGATCGAGGAGCCGTCGAACATGAAACCCTCGTCGAGGAAATCCTCGTCGACCTGGTCGTGCATCAGCGTGACGTGCTGCAGCTTGCCGCGCGGGTCGGTGAAGCGGATGTCGACATACTCGACGTCCTCGTCCTTCATCAGCTTGAGAACGGTGTCCTTGCTCATTCCCTGAGTTCCCTTTCTTGATATGGGGTCTGGCCGGGGGCCGGAGTTACAGCGCGTCGGCGCCGGTCTCTCCGGTCCGGATGCGGATGGCTTGCTCGACGGGGCTCACGAAGATCTTGCCGTCGCCGATCTTGTCGGTCTTGGCGGCCGAGACGATGGCCTCGATGGCGCCGTCGACCTGGTCGTCCTCGAGGACAACCTCGATTTTGACCTTGGGCAGGAAATCCACGACGTATTCCGCGCCGCGGTAGAGTTCGGTATGGCCCTTCTGCCGCCCGAAACCTTTCACCTCGACGACCGAGAGGCCCTGGATGCCCGCATCCTGGAGCGCCTCTTTCACCTCGTCGAGTTTGAAAGGCTTGATGATCGCCTCGATCTTTTTCATGCCTTGCCTCCTCGCAAACCGTTTGGAACGCTGCAGACCACGTCCGCCGGGGCGGGACAATTGCAGCTGCCGAAGAAAGCGGCAAGCGCCCGGATGCGCGGCGGGACGCGGTGAAAAAATGGGCGGGATGCCCGAAAAAGCATCAGTTTTGAATCGCGAGGAGGCGCAATGCGGCAGGAGAGCGGACCCGGGGGCGCGGTTCTCAGCGCCGAGGAGATGCGCGGCGCCGAGGCGGCCTGGATCGCGTCGGGGCACGGGAGCGGCGGCGAGCTGATGGAGCGCGCGGGGCAGGGGGCCGTCGCGGCGGTGTTCGCCGAGCGCCCGGATCTCGCCCGCGCGCCGCATGCCGCGCTGGTCCTGGCCGGGCCGGGCAACAACGGTGGCGACGGCTTCGTCATGGCGCGGCGGCTCGCGCATGAGGGCTGGGATGTGCGCGTCCTGGCCATGGCGGCGCCCGAGGCCATGCCGCCCGACGCCCGCGCCGCGGCCCTGGCCTGGCAGGAGATGGGCGGCGCGGTGGAGCCCTTGACCCCCGGGAGTGTCGCCGCGCAGCGCGGGGCGCCCTGTCACCTGGTGATCGACGCGGTCTTCGGCATCGGCCTCAACCGCCCCGTGGCGGGGGATCTGTCCGAGGCGCTGGGGCTTTCCGCCCTGCCGGGGGCTTTTCGCGTCGCGGTGGACCTGCCGAGCGGCTTCTGCGCCGAGAGCGGGCGGCTTCTCGGCCCCGAGGGCGCGGCGCATGACCTGCCGGTCGATCTGACCGTGACCTTCCACCGCCCGAAGCGCGGCCACCTGCTCGCGCCGCTGGCGTCCCGGCAGGGCGCGCTGCGGGTGGTCGACATCGGGTTGGAGGCGCGGGCTGGGGTGGCCGGTGCCGCGCCGCGTTCGGCTGACTCAGCTTTGGAACGCGAAGGCGGCGAGCAACCCAAGCGGGCGCGCGGTGGTGACGGCCACGCGGGCGGTGCCGACTCCAAACCTTCCCACCCGGGCGCGGTGCGCGCGGTCTCCGCGCCGGACCGCTCAGTTCTGAAACTTGCCGGGCACAAGTATGACCACGGCCATGCGCTGGTGCTTTCGGGTGGCTTCGGCAAAAGCGGCGCGGCGCGGCTGGCGGCGCGGGCGGCGCTGCGGGTTGGCGCGGGGCTGGTGAGCCTTGGCGCGCCGGGCAATGCCCAGGCCGAGATCGCCGCGCAGATCACCGCGCTGATGCTGCGCCGGATCGACGGCGCGCCCGACCTCGCCGAGGCGCTGGCGGACCCGCGGCTATCGGCGCTCTGCCTCGGCCCCGGGCTGGGCCTCTCCCGTGCGGAAGAGCTGGTGCCCGAGGCGCTGGCCTCGCGCCGGGCGGTGGTGCTGGATGCCGACGCACTGACCGCCTTCGAAGAGGCACCCGATCGGCTCTTCGAGGCCCTGCACGATGGCGCCGTGCTGACCCCGCATGGCGGCGAGTTCGCGCGGCTTTTCCCCGACCTCGCGGCGCGTCTCTCGGGCGAGGCGCCCCGCGGTCCGGCCTTCTCAAAGATCGAGGCCGCGCAAATGGCCGCCGCACGCTCGGGCGCGGTGGTGCTTCTGAAAGGCCCCGACACGGTGGTGGCCGCACCCGACGGGACGGCGCGGGTCATAGCCTCCTTCGGGGCGCGGGCGGTGCCCTGGCTGGCCACGGCCGGCGCGGGGGACGTCTTGAGCGGGCTGATCCTGGGGCTTCTGGCGCGCGGGCTGGCGCCGCTGGAGGCGGGAGCCCAGGGCGCAGCGCTGCATGTGGCCTGCGCCCGGGCGGCGGGGCCGGGGATGATCGCGGAGGATCTCGCGGAGAAACTGCCGGAGGTGCTGGCGGCGGTGGAGTGAGTGCGAGGTGCGGTGGGGCGGCTGTCCGGGGTGTTGGCGGGCGCGCTCAACTACACTCAGCCACTCGTCATCAGGCTTCGAAACCGGATGCACCGTCCGTCGCAACGAAACCCGATGCACCGCCCGTCACGGCACGCCAACTTTTGCCGAAGCATCCGCCGCGCGCAGTCTTAGGCCGCGCTCGTCTCCCGCACGGCGGCGGCCAGCTCCAGCCCTTCGGCGTAGATCACATGCGGCTCCGAGAAGACCAGCGCCACCAGCGTCACTTCCCGCAGGCCCGCGGGGCGGATGAACTCCCCGTCGACCAGCCGTTCGGCGGGCACCATGGCGCGGGCGCGCCCGTAAAGCGCCTGTGCGCGCCAGTCGCGGATCAGCACCTCCTGGCTGGCCGGCAGATCGGCGTCCGCCTCGGGGCGCATATGGCCCAGGCTGCCGGCGCGGATGGTGATCACCGGCACCTTTCCGCGCATGATCCGCAGGTCGTCGAGCGTGACCATGCCGCGGTCGCGGGTGATGATCCTGTCGCCGGGGGAGAGGTATTCCACCGGGATCTCGCCTTCGAGCGTCAGCACCCGGGTGCCCGCCAGAAGCGCGTTCGGCATGTCGTCACGAGAAAAATGGCGCAAGGGGACCACGTCCCCGCCTGCGCGCCGGACCGTTTTCGGTTCCATGGGCGCTACCCTGCTTGTTCCTGCCTCTTATTGTTCGGCAGAATATGGCAACAAGCGGTTAAAGTCGCGCTTTTTCTGAGCCCATTTTTCCTCTCGCATCCGGTTTCGCGCTTTGCTAGAGACCACCCCGATCAGGGGTCGGGCGCCGCTCGGCCCCGTCCCGGTATTGGCGGGTGTGGCGGAATTGGTAGACGCACCAGATTTAGGTTCTGGCGCCGCGAGGCGTGGGGGTTCAAGTCCCTCCACCCGCACCAGAGGATGAGGAAAAGGACACCGAGATGCAGGTCACCGAGACCCTGAACGAAGGCCTGAAGCGCGAATATGCGATCACCGTGACGGCCGATGAACTTGAGGCCAAGGTCAACGAGAAGCTCGCCGAGGCGCAGCCCGAGATCGAGATGAAGGGCTTCCGCAAGGGCAAGGTGCCGATGGCGCTCCTGAAGAAGCAGTTCGGCCAGCGGCTCCTGGGCGAGTCGATGCAGGAAGCCGTCGACGGCGCCATGAACCAGCATTTCGAGGACAGCGGCGACCGTCCCGCGATGCAGCCCGAGGTCAAGATGACCAACGAGGACTGGCAAGAGGGCGACGACGTCAAGGTCGAGATGAAGTACGAGAAGCTTCCCGACGTCCCCGAGGTCGATCTCGCTGGTCTGAAGCTCGAGAAGCTGGTCGCCAAGGCGCAGGACGCCGATGTCGACGAGGCGCTGGCGAACCTCGCCGAGAGCGCGCAGAACTTCGAGGACCGCAAGAAGGGCACCAAGGCCAAGGACGGCGACCAGGTGGTCATCGACTTCCTGGGCAAGGTCGACGGCGAGCCCTTCGAGGGCGGCGCCGCCGAGGACTACCCGCTGGTCCTGGGCTCGAACTCCTTCATCCCGGGCTTCGAAGAGCAGCTCGTGGGCGTGAAGGAAGGCGATGAGACCTCGGTCGAGGTCACCTTCCCCGAGGAATACGGCGCCGAGAACCTGGCCGGCAAGCCGGCGGTCTTCGACGTGACCGTGAAGGCCGTGAAGAAGCCCGTCGCCGCCGAGATCAACGACGAGCTGGCGCAGAAATACGGCGCCGAGGACCTCGAGGCGCTGAAAGGCCAGATCCGCGAGCGGCTCGAGGCCGAATACGAAGGCGCCGCGCGCCAGGTGATGAAGCGCCAGGTGCTCGACGCGCTCGACGACCAGGTGCAGTTCGACCTGCCGCCGAGCCTCGTCGACGCCGAGGCCAAGCAGATCGCGCACCAGCTCTGGCACGAGGAAAACCCCGAGCACCAGGGCCATGACCACGGCGAGATCGAGCCCAGCGACGAGCAGATCAAGCTGGCCGAGCGCCGCGTGCGCCTGGGCCTCCTGCTCGCCGAGCTGGGCCAGAAGGCCGAGGTCCAGGTGACCGACGCCGAGATGACCCAGGCGATCATGAACCAGGCCCGCCAGTACCCGGGCCAGGAGCGCGCCTTCTTCGACTTCGTGCGCCAGAACCCGCAGATGCAGCAGCAGATGCGCGCGCCGATCTTCGAGGACAAGGTCATCGACCACATCGCCGAGCAGGCGGAGGTCACCGAGAAGGAGATCTCCAAGGAAGACCTCCAGAAAGAGGTCGAGAAGCTCGACGACGAGTGATCCGCGCCGCATTAGCGCGCGTTGCGCCGCGGGGCCCCAGGGCTCCGCGGCGTTTTTTGTTTGGGGGGCAAGGGCAGGGCGTGTGGCCCTCGGGCTGGCGCGGCCAGGGTCAGTGCAGTCAGCCTGAATACCGCAAGGCCCGCTATTTGCGGTGCTGCGCTTTGCCCGCCGCGCCCGGCCTCCCGCGCAGCACGCCCGGCAGAGGCCGCGCCACACCATACCCAAGCCTCCCACTCCCAGCTCCCGCGACAGCGTCCCCCTGCGCCCTCCGCCTGACGTCGGGTGCGGCTCCGGCGGATTTTCATTGTCTCGTCACGCGTCTCGGCTTCAGATGGGCTTGCGCTGACCCCCATTTAGAGGAGCGATCCCATGACCAGCCGATTTTCCCTCTCGCGCCGCGGATTTCTCGCCACCGGCACCTCCGCCGCCGCGCTGACGCTTCTGCATCCCTATTCCGCCCGCGCCCAGGCCGGGCAGGTGCACCTGCGCCTGATGGAGACCACGGACCTGCACGTCCATGTCTTCCCCTATGACTACTACGGCGACCGCGAGGTCGACACGATGGGCCTCGCCCGCACCGCCGCCCATGTCGAGGCGATCCGCGCCGAGGCCACCAACAGCCTCCTGCTCGACAACGGCGACTTCCTGCAGGGCAACCCGATGGGCGATTACATCGCCTACGAGCGGGGCATGAAGGAGGGCGACATGCACCCGGTGATCTCGGCGATGAACACGCTGGGATTCGACGCCTCGACGCTCGGCAACCACGAGTTCAACTACGGGCTCGATTTCCTGATGAAGTCGCTCGCGGGCACCGATTTCCCGGTGGTCTCGGCCAATGTGGTCAAGGAGAAAGGCGGCGATCCGACCAAGGACACGACGCTGGTCAAACCCTACGTGATCCTCGACCGCGAGGTCACCGACGGCGCGGGCGAGACCCATCCCCTGCGCGTCGGCGTGATCGGCTTCGTGCCGCCGCAGATCATGAACTGGGACCGCCAGCACCTCGAGGGCAGCGTCGAGGCCCGCGACATCGTCGCCACCGCCGAGGCTTACGTGCCGCAGATGCGCGAGGAGGGCGCCGACATCATCATCGCGCTCAGCCATTCGGGCATCGGCGCCGCTCAGCACGAGGAGGGCATGGAGAACGCCGCGGTGCCGCTCGCCCGGGTTGCCGGCATCGACGGGCTGATGACCGGCCACAGCCACCTGGTCTTCCCCTCGCCCGACTACGAGGGCTTCGCAGGCACCGACCTTGGCGCCGGCACCATCGAGGGCAAGCCCGCGGTCATGGGCGGCTACTGGGGCAGCCACCTCGGCGTGATCGACCTCATGCTGACCCGCGAGGGCGGGGCATGG
Organism: Roseivivax sp.; assembly: GCF_054552075.1. Classification (NCBI taxonomy): domain Bacteria; kingdom Pseudomonadati; phylum Pseudomonadota; class Alphaproteobacteria; order Rhodobacterales; family Roseobacteraceae; genus Roseivivax; species Roseivivax sp. The sequence goes on along the minus strand of NZ_JBTOLZ010000004.1, from coordinate 136,460 downwards.
CGCGTGGTCTCGACCGAAAGCGCCACACGGCCGATCTACGAGCGCGGCGAGGACCGCAAGATCACCCCGCTGGTCGAAAGCGTCGATGCGGTGCTGGAAAGCGTCGAGGCGGAACACGAGGCGACGCTGGCTTACGTGCGCCGCGCGGTGGGCAAGACCGAGGCGCCGCTCTATTCCTATTTCGCGCTGGTGGCCGATGATCCCTCGGTGCAGATCGTCTCCAACGCGCAGCTCTGGTACGTGCGGCAGATGATGCAGGGCACCGCGCACGAGGGCCTGCCGATCCTCTCGGCGGCGGCGCCCTTCAAGGCCGGCGGCCGCGGCGGGCCGGAGTATTACACCGATGTGCCCAAGGGCGACGTGGCGATCAAGAACGTCGCGGACCTCTACCTCTATCCCAACACCGTCCGCGCGGTGAAGATCACCGGCGCGCAGGTGAAGGACTGGCTCGAGCGCTCCGCGGGCATGTTCAACCAGATCGAACCCGGGGCCACGGATGCGACGCTGCTGAACCCCGACTTCCCCTCCTACAACTTCGACGTGATGGACGGGGTCACCTACCAGATCGACCTGTCGCAACCCTCGAAGTTCGACCGCGACGGCAACGTGGTGAACCCCGAGGCCAACCGGATCGTGAACCTCGAGTTCGAGGGCGCGCCGATCGACCCCGGGCAGGAGTTCATCGTGGCGACCAACAACTACCGCGCGGGCGGCGGCGGCAGCTTCCCCGGCGCCAGCCCGGAGACCACGGTCTTCGAGGCGCCGGACACCAACCGCGACGTGATCGTCCGCTACATCGTCGACCAGGGCACGATCTCGCCCGCGGCGGATGCCAACTGGACCTTCGCGCCGATGCCGGAGACGACGGTCCTGTTCGACACCGGTCCCGCGGCGGCGCAATACGTGGGCGACGTGAAGGGCGTCGAGATCGAGGAGACCGCCGAGGTCGTCGAGGGCTTCCAGCGGTTCCGCATTTCGCTTTGAGCGGTGTGAGGGGGCCGGGGTGTGCCCTGGTCTTTAGGTGATGGATTGGGGCGGCCTGTGGTGGGCCGCCCTTTTAGCGTGGGTGGTGTTGGAGGGGTGCTGTGTTTGGGGTTTGCAGGTGGACGGCGGTTTGGGCGCCTGTAGGCCCTCGTGTTGCCCGCCTTGGTAGCGAAGCTGTGCCGTCCCCCGCCACAACCCTCGCATTGCGGTGTGAAGCTGCGCCGCCTCAGGGGGGGGGAGACCCCGCACCACTCGCAAGCCCTATGTGCTTAGGCTCTCCCCCTCAACGAGCGGCCCTATCCACCCGCACCAACAGAGGGCGCGCGCCGGACCGGGGGCCGGCGCTGCTGCCCTCCGAGCAAAGCATTTTATCCCAACAAGGTCAGGGCTAGCGATGATCTAAGCACGCCATCCACAAGAGCGCCGGCCCAAGGGGCCGGTCCGGCGCGCGCCCGGCACCTTCGGTGCTATTCGGGCGCAAGAAGGCGCGAGGCTATGACGCGCGGCGCGGTGTGACGGGAGGTGTCGCCAAAAGGTTGCCGAGTGCGGTGAACGGTGGGCGGGACCCAGCCACATTCGATGCTATTCGGGCGCAAAGAGCTGTGGTGCGTCAGGGTCGAGTGGAGCGTCGGAATGAGGCGCTGCTGAGGAGCGGAGCCTTCTAAGGCACCTGGCACCGGCGAACACCGCAACGGCGCTCACTCCCCCCACACCCCAGCCACAAAAAAAACCGCGGGAAGGCGCGCCCCCCGCGGTCCAATCTTTCACCAAACGCCCGAAGCCTCAGGCCTGGGTGTCTTCCTCGTCCGAGGTCTCGGCATCGGCGCCGCGCGGGCTGTCGCCCTCGTCGCCATCGTCGAGCTGTGCCGCGCCGATGTCGTCGAAGAGCTCGGAGATCTCGAACTCCGCCTGCGCTTCTTCCTCGGCGGCCGCGTCCTGGATGGTCTTGCCCGAGGCCTGCAGCTCGGCCTCTTCGGGCGAGCGCGCGACGTTCAGCGTGATGGTGATCATCACCTCGGGGTGCAGGTGCAGCTCGACCTCGTGCAGGCCCAGCTCCTTGATCGGCTCGCGGATGATGACCTGCTTGCGGTCGACCTCGAAGCCCTCTTCCTTGCAGACCAGCGCCGCGTCGCGGGTGGTCACGGAGCCGTAGAGGTTGCCGCCGTCGGAGGCCTGGCGAATCACGACGAACTGCTGGCCGCCCAGCTTGTCGCCGACCGCTTCGGCCTCTTTCTTGGTCTCGAGGTTCTGCGCCTCGAGATGGGCCTTCTCGGCCTCGAAGCGGGCGATGTTCTCCTGCGAGGCGGTCAGGGCCTTGCCCTGAAGCAGGAGGTAGTTGCGCGCGTAGCCGGGCTTGACGTCGACGACATCGCCCATCTGGCCCAGCTTGGCCACGCGTTCGAGCAGAATGACTTGCATCTCTCTCTCCTTACTTCACGGCGTAGGGCAGAAGCGCCAGGAACCGCGCGCGCTTGATGGCGCGGGCCAGCTCACGCTGCTTCTTGGAGCTCACGGCGGTGATCCGCGAGGGCACGATCTTGCCACGCTCGGAGATGTAGCGCTGCAGCAGCTTGGTGTCCTTGTAGTCGATCTTCGGCGCGTTCTCGCCGGAGAACGGGCAGACCTTGCGGCGGCGGAAAAACGGTTTTGCAGCCATGGTTTACGTCCTTTCTCTCAGGCGATCAGTTGCGGCGGTCGCGACGGTTGTCACGCTCGTCTTTCTTCTGCATCTGGATCGACGGGCCTTCGCCGTGCACGTCGACCTTGATGGTCATCACGCGCATCACGTCGTCATGCAGGCGCATCAGGCGCTCCATCTCCTGCACGGCCGTCGCGGGGGCGTCGGTGCGCAGGAAGGCGTAGTGACCCTTGCGGTTCTTGTTGATCTTGTAGGCCAGGGTCTTCACGCCCCAGTACTCGCTTTCGACAAGGCTGCCGCCATTGTCGCCGAGGACGGTGGAGAAGTGTTCGATCAGACCTTCGGCCTGCGCGTTGGAAAGGTCCTGACGCGCGATAAAGACATGCTCGTACAGCGGCATGTGGTCTCCGTTCATGTTCAGGCGCATTTCATAGGACAGGGCTAGGGTCCTTTCGCCCCTGTCCACGAGAGGCTGCGCACGGGTTTCGTCCATGCGAAAGGAGCGCCCCATATACACCCATGGGCCCGTGACGCAAGGGGGCGCGGGCGGCGCGGTGGGGCCGGGCGGGGCGTGGTGTGAGGGTGATGCAGGGCGGTGCCGGGCGTGGGGTGCCGGCAGGCCCCGATGGTCTGGGTCCGTAGGGCGCGGCGACACGGGGCGCGGTGCCGACCGGACGGGAGGCCCGCTTCTCAGAGATGTCGGGGGTAGGCGTCCGGCTCTTGGTGATCCGAGACGCTGCGGAACCCGAGTGACGCCTCTCGTGCGTTTGTCTGCGCGGCATCGTCTCAGCTACCTCAAGACCCCCGCCAAATCGGTCAGCCCGCCGCGCTTCGCACTCCTCTTCCGGCCCGCTCAACCACCCCGCACAACCCCCTCCCGTTCGCTAAGTGCCCAAAATTTCAGCATATCCGCGCCAACCCCGGCACATCTCCGCGCCTCGGCCCGCCATGCGCGGCCTGCAGGGCTGGGCTGTGTGTTTCTCAACAGGGTCTGTGAGCCGCGCCCCCCTTGGCCCCGGCGCTCTTGCTGCCATCTCTACCTCCACGTCGATATTATCCGAAATCATGGAGAGACCCGGATGAAGACCTTCGCCTATGCCGCCGCACTCGCGACGCTGCCCCTTGCCGCCTTCGCCGCGCCCGAGGAATGGACCCTCGACCCGAGCCACAGCCAGGTCGTATTCAACTACAACCACCTCGGCTTCTCGACGACCTACGGCATGTTCTCGGGCTTTGACGGCACGATCATGTTCGACGCGGAAGACCCGGCGAACTCCTCGGTCGAGGTCGCCTTCCCGGTGCGCTCGATGCTGACCGGCTGGGAAGAGCGCTTCCAGCACTTCATGTCGGACGACTTCTTCGGTGCCGAGGAAGGCGACATGGTCACCTTCTCCTCGACCGGCATCGAGGTGACCGGCGAGAACACCGCCAATATCACCGGCGACCTGACCATGAACGGCGTGACCCAGGAGGTCGTGCTGGACGCCACGATGACCCAGCAGATGGATCACCCGATGGAGAACGCGCCCTGGGTCGGCTTCAACGCCTCCACCACGCTGCTGCGCTCGGACTTCGAGGTCGGCATGTTCGCGCCCTACGTCTCGGACGAGGTCGAGGTCTTCATCTCGATCGAAGCCCAGAAGGCCGGCAGCGACTCCGCCGAAGCCCAGTAAGCGCGGGCACTATCGCGCTGAGAAACGCGCCCGGTCCTGAGTGGCCGGGCGCGTTTTCTTTTGTGCGGGCGTTTTGGGCGCGACGGCTTGTGCTGTGGGCAAGGAAGGGCTGCGGACCGGCGCCGCGTGTATGGAGCGCCTGCGCGATGCGTAGAGCATTGCGGCTGGCTTGGAACGGGTTGGGCCCTGGGGGCTTGGAGCAGCCCGGCTTCCTGCCCAGACGCGCCGGCCACACCCTGCGCTCACGCATCCTTCATGGCATGCACCTGAGCGCCTCACAGCGCGGACACCGAAGGGCCAGCTTTGCTGATGCACCGACCCGCCCCAAGGCACCAAGCACGCGCTCACCGCCCACGCCTAAGCCCTCGGGGTGCACCTCCGCGCCAGCCACCACAGCGGCCCAAACAAAAGACGCGGCCCCCGAGGGAGCCGCGTCTTTGTCTCTGCGTGTCCTAGTGTCTGGCGTCGCGCCCCGCGCCCTCAGCCCTCCGAGGCCGAGCTCTCCGGCCCGGGCGCCGCACCGCCCCGGAGCGCCGTCAGCTTCACCCGCACCTCCACGGCGAACTCGAGCTGCCCGGGGTCGGAGATGTTCTCGCCGACGCCGAAGTCGCGGCGGTCGAGGGTCAGCCGGCCTTCCATCTCCGCGCGGTCGCCCTCGAGCCGCATGGCGAAGGGCAGGGTCACCGGCACGGTGTTCTCGCGGATCGTCAGGTCGCCGCGCGCCTCGTAGCCGTCGGCGACCTTGTGGATCTCGGCCGCGAAGACCGCGGTGGGATGCGCCTCGGCGGCGAGGAAATCCGCGCCCTTGGCCTGCTGGGTCACGCCTCCGAGGCTCAGCGAGCCGATCGCCACCTCGACGCGCACATCGCCCCAGACGCCCGGGGCCACGCCCTCGGTGAAGTCGATCTCGGCGGTCCAGTCGGCGAACTGGCCTTCGACCTCCTGGCCGTTCTGCACGATCGCGATGGAGAGCGAGCCCTCCTGCACCTGCCAGTCCGACTCGACCTCGGCGAGCTCGGAGGCCCCGGCCCCCGCCGGGGCGGGCGAGAACCAGCCCGCAGCCCCGGCGCCGCCAAGCGCCACGGCCCAGACGGCCAGGGCGGCGAAGGCGGGCAGCGCATGGGCGCGGGCCCGGCGCGGGGCGCCCGCCTCGGTCCGGCCCGGCAGCATCCGCGCCAGCGTGCGGTCGCGGTCGAGGAAATGGTGCTTCAGCGCCCCCAGCACATGCGCCGCCAGCGTCACCCAGAGCACCAGGTTCAGGATGTAGTGCAGGCTGCCGAAGGTGCTGGCCAGCGCCTCGGACTTCGGCACGAAGGGCAGGGACTGCCCGAAGGGCCACCAGATCGGCGCGAAGCCCTCGGTCGCGGCATGGTGCAGCCAGCCGCTCAGAGGGATCAGCACGATCGAGCCGTAGAGAAGCCAATGCGCGGCCTCGGCGGCGAAATGCTCGGCCCGGCGCTCGGGGTGCAGGGGCGCGGGCTTGGGCTGCGAGAGCGCCCAGAGGATGCGCAGGATGGCGGTGAAGAGCACCACCAGCCCCAGCGTCTTGTGGATCGAGAAGGCGGTGGTCTTGCGGGCGATCTCGCTGGCGTCGCCCATCGGCAGCCAGTCGGCCAAGAGCCCCAGCGCGATATTGGCGATCATGCCGAAGGCGACGATCCAGTGAAAGCTCTTGGCGACCCAGCCGTAGCGGGTCTCGGAATTGGTGGCGGGCATCACGCGGGGCCTTTGTCCTCGGGTCAGCGGTGTGACATGCAGGTGCAGACCTAGCGGGTCCGGCGCGCTTCGCAATCGCGCCCGGACGCACAGCCGATGCGCGCGCCGTTGCGTCATCGCGCCCGCGCCGCTACACCCGCGCGACAATGCCGCAGCCCGGAGGGGCGCAACTTGGGAGCAGTGGACACCATGAGCCGAGCATTCATCTTTCCCGGTCAGGGCAGCCAGTCCATCGGAATGGGCCGCGAGCTGGCCGAGGCCTATCCCGCCGCGCGGGCGGTCTTCGACGAGGTCGACGCCGCGCTCGGAGAGAAGCTGAGCACGCTGATCTGGGAGGGCGAGGCCGACAAGCTCACCCTGACCGAGAACGCCCAGCCGGCGCTCATGGCGACCTCGCTGGCGGCGATGCGCGCGCTCGAGGCCGAGGGCGTGAAGATCACCGATGCGGCCTATGTCGCGGGCCATTCGCTGGGCGAATATTCCGCGCTGGCCGCTGCCGGGGCGCTGAGCATCACCGATTGCGCGCAGCTTCTGCGGACCCGCGGCCGCGCCATGCAGGAGGCCGTGCCGGTGGGCGAGGGCGCCATGGCGGCGATCCTGGGGCTCGACATCGAGGCGGTGCGGGCGCTGGCCGAGGAGGCCGCCGAGGGCGCGGTCTGCCAGGCCGCCAACGACAACGACCCCGCGCAGGTGGTGATCTCGGGCGAGAAGGCCGCTGTGGAACGCGCCGCGGCGCTGGCCAAGGAGAAAGGCGCCAAGCGGGCGCTGATGCTGCCGGTCTCGGCGCCTTTCCACTCGGCGCTGATGACCCCGGCCGCCGCGGTCATGGAAGAGGCCCTGGGCAAGGTGAACATCTCGGCCCCCGCGGTGCCGCTGGTGGCCAATGTCTCCGCCGAGGCGGTGAGCGAGCCCGACCGCATCCGCGCGCTCCTGGTCGAGCAGGTGACCGGCGCCGTGCGCTGGCGTGAAAGCGTCGCCTGGATGGCCGGGCAGGGCGTCGACGACTTCTGGGAGGTCGGCGCGGGCAAGGCGCTCTCGGGCATGGTCAAGCGCATCAGCCGCGAGGCCGCGACCCGCAACATCGGCACCCCTGCCGACGTCGAGGCGGCGCGCGCCGGCTGAGCGGCGCGCCTCCCACATCAGGCTCTCAACAGGAAAGGCCAGACATGTTCGATCTGACGGGAAAATCCGCGCTCATCACCGGTGCCTCGGGCGGCATCGGCGGCGCCATCGCGCGGGCGCTGCACGGCGCCGGCGCCCAGGTGGGGCTTTCGGGCACCCGCGAGGCGCCGCTGCAGGAGCTGGCGGGCGAGCTGGGCGAAGGCGCCTTCGTGCTGCCCTGCAACCTCTCGGACGCCGAGGCGGTCGCCGCCCTGCCGAAACAGGCCAGCGAGGCCATGGGCAGCGTCGACATCCTGGTGAACAACGCCGGCATCACCCGCGACAACATCTTCATGCGGATGTCGGACGAGGAATGGCAGAGCGTCCTGGACGTGAACCTCACCTCGACCTTCCGGCTCTGCAAGGGCGTGATGCGCGGCATGATGAAGGCGCGCTGGGGCCGGATCGTGAACATCTCCTCGATCGTGGGCGCCACCGGCAACCCCGGCCAGGCGAACTATGCCGCCGCCAAGGCGGGCATGGTCGGCATGTCGAAAAGCCTCGCCTATGAGGTCGCGACCCGCGGCATCACCGTGAACGCCGTGGCCCCGGGCTTCATCGAGACGGCGATGACCGAGAAGCTCAACGACGACCAGAAATCCCAGATCATGGAGCAGATTCCCATGGGCCGCATGGGCAGCCCCGAGGAGATCGCCGCGGGCGTTCTGTTCCTGGCCAGCCCCGGCGCGGGCTACGTGACCGGGACGACACTGCACGTCAACGGCGGCATGGCGATGCTCTGAGCCAAGGCTTGACGCGCGGCCCGGAAAGCGTTTGCCATGCCATCGTGCTGTGCTATAGGCGCACGCAGTTTGGAGCCGGGACAGGATCCGGGCCCGAGAACCCGTGAAACGCCCCGGAATAGGGGCAACCGCACTGCGCGACCTGCGCGGGGCACATTGGGCCAAGTCGCCCGGAAAACGATGAGGAATAGGAAATGAGCGACATCGAAGATCGCGTGCGCAAGATTGTGGTCGAGCATCTTGGCGTCGAGGAAGAGAAAGTGACCGAGAACGCCTCGTTCATCGACGACCTGGGCGCGGACAGCCTCGACACCGTCGAGCTGGTCATGGCCTTCGAAGAGGAGTTCGGCATCGAGATTCCGGACGACGCGGCCGAGACCATCCAGACCTTCGGCGACGCGGTGAAGTTCATCAAGGACGCCGCCTGAGCGTCTCCTGCACCGCATTGAATTCTGAAACGGCGTCCGGGTTCGGGCGCCGTTTTGTTTTGGGGTGCGAGTGGGGGCGGACTGGCTGTGGGCTGCAGGCCGCAAGGATGCTTCGACGCGCGGGTAGGGCATGTAGGCGTGGCTGCCGGGAAGTTTGGCCTTGTCGCTCGGCGCGCGCTGCTCTGAGCGAGGCGTGTCGACCGGGAGCTGCGCTGCTTGGGCGGCCAATCCGAGGGATGACACATTCCGAGCGAAAGCACCGCCGCTCACGAGTCCCCTGAACCCCGGCGCACATTCCGCCACGCCGCCAGACACCCTCGCGCCCCCTTGCGCCCGAACAGCACCGAAGGTGCCGGGCGCGCGCCGGACCGGCCCCTTGGGCCGGCGCTCCTTGGGGTGGCGTGCTTAGCTCCCCCCTAGCCCTGACCTTGCGTGGATAAAGCGCATAGCCCTGCGGTCAGCAGCGCCGGCCCCCGGTCCGGCGCGCGCCCTCTGTTGTGGTCAAAGCCCGGCGTGGGGGTGTGCGGTGAGCGGGGAGGTGCGCTTAGTCAGCGTTCCGCTGAACCCCGGCTCACACAGCGCCACGCCGCGAGACACCCTCGTCCAACTTGCGCCCGAACAGCACCGAAGGTGCCGGGCGCGCGCCGGACCGGCCCCTTGGGCCGGCGCTCCTTCGGATGGCGTGCATAGCCTACAGCTAACAATGACCTTGCTGGGATAAAGCGCTTAGCTTTGATGTCGGCAGCGCCGGCCCCCGGTCCGGCGCGCGCCCTCTGTTGTGATCAAAGCCCGGCGTGGGGATGTGCGGTGAGCGGAGAAGCGCGCTTGGTCAATGCGGAGCCTGTGCCCCTCGGGTGGCTGTGCACCCAGAGACCACGCGCCCTCAGCCCCTCAGCCCCCTCAATGCGCCGCGTAACGCTCCGGGTAGCGATCCGCCTTCGCCGCCCCGCGCTTGCCCTCGGGGCGGTCGCGGCCGCGGGTCGAATCCCGCCGCGTCTGGTATTCCAGCTCCGCGTTCACCTCGGCGCCGAGCAGGATGATGAAGGCCGAAAGCCACATCCAGGTCAGCAGGATGATCACCCCGCCAAGCGCGCCGTAGGTCTCGTTGTAGCTCGCGAAGTTCTGCGCGTAGACCGAGAAGCCGCTGGTGCCAAGCATCCACAGGAAGGTCGAAAGCACCGCCCCCGGCAGCACCCAGCGCCATTTCGCCGCCCGCCGCGAGGGCGCGTAGCGGTAAAGGAAGGCCAGCCCGCCAACCGACATGGCGGCCAGCAGGCTGAACTGCGCCAGGAAGACCAGCGTCTCAGCGTGGCGCGAGAGGCCCAGGAAGGCCAGCGCCGCCGGCGTGCCGATCATCATGGACAGCGAGACCAGCACCCCGAAGATCAGCACCACGGTCAGCACATAGGCGGTCAGGTTCAGCCGCAGGAAGCCGCGCCGCTCGCGCTCGCCGTAGGCCACGTTGATCCCGGCCATGAGCGTCTTCACCCCGCGCGTGGCGCCATAGATCGCCAGGAGCAGCGAGAAGAGCGACAAGAGGCCATTGGCGGTCTCCGAGGCGCCGGTCACCTGGATCACCTGGTCCTGGATGATCAGCGCGGCGTTCTCTGGCAGGAGCGTCGCCAGCTCGTCGAGCTCGTTGGCCACATCCGTGGGATCGAGCGCATAGCCCGCCACCGAGATCAGCGCGGTCACGGCGGGAAAGATCGCCAGGAGCCCGAAGAAGGCCACACCGGCGGCGATGACCAGCACGTTGTCGTCGATCGTGTCGGCATAGACCCGCCGCAGGATCTGCCACCAGCCGCGGCTCGGCATTTGCAGGGGCGTCGCGGCGTCGGAGCCGGGATGCTTGGTCATTCTGGAACCCTTGTCGTTGCCCGCGAAAGTATAGCGCCTGAGCGGAAAGCCGCCAGTTTCGCGCGGCGTCACGGGGGAGGAAGGGGCAGAAAAAAGGGCCCCGGCGTCACGTCTCGCCGAGGCCCAGATCGACGAAACGGAGGGAACCGAAGACGCCGAAACCATGGCCCGGGCCGGGAGCCCGGGCGGTCCCTGACTTCTTGCCCGACAAAAATACTCGGGTCAAGCGCGGCGGTGCAGCAAAAGGGCGGAAAGATGCTTTTGGGCGGGCTAGGCGTCTCGGGCGTGGTGGTTTGGCGGCAGGCAGTCGGACGTGCTGCCCCGTTCTTACGGGGCTGAGAAAGACGGCTTCACACCCTCGCCCAACCCCGGTCTCTCAAAGCAATCCTGCCTCGCGCCGGCATCACCCACGCCAGGCAAGCCCTACCGCGCCGCCTTCTCCCGCAGCTTGGCCGCGTCCCAGAGCGCGTCCATCTCCGCCAGGTCGCTCTCGGCGGGGCTCTTGCCGCGCGCCCGCAGCCCGGCCTCGACCGCGCCGAAGCGGCGCTCGAACTTGGCGTTGGCCGCGCGCAGCGCCGCCTCCGGGTCGATCTTCAGGTGCCGGGCGAGATTGGCCATGACGAACATCAGGTCGCCGAACTCCTCCTCGCGGTGGGCGGCATCCTCGGCCTCGCGCAGCTCCTGGGCCTCCTCGATCATCTTGTCGATGACCTCCTCGGTCGAGGGCCAGTCGAAGCCCACCCGCGCCGCGCGGTTCTGCAGCTTCACCGCGCGGGTCAGGGCCGGCAGCCCGCGGGCCACGCCCTCGAGCACCCCGGTCTCGGCGCGCGCCGCGCGTTCGGCGGCCTTCACCGCCTCCCAGTCGCGGGTCTGCTGCTCGGCGCTCTTCGCGTTCGATTCCGCCCCGAAGACATGCGGATGCCGCGCCACCATCTTGTCGGCGATGCCATTGGCCACGTCGTCGAAGTCGAAGAGCCCGCGGTCCTGGGCAATCTGGGCGTGGAAGACCGACTGGAAGAGCAGATCGCCGAGCTCGCCCTTGAGGTCGCCCCAATCGGCGCGCTCGATGGCATCGGCGACCTCATAGGCCTCCTCGATGGTATAGGGCGCGATCGTGTCGAAGTCCTGCTCGACGTCCCAGGGGCAGCCCGCCTCGGGGTCGCGCAGGGCGGCCATGATGGCCAGGAGCCGCGGCATCCCGCCCTCGGGGTTGTGGATCAGCGCGTCGTCCATTGTGCTCGGCCTCCGGATCGGGTTCTGTGCCGAGGCATGGCCCAAGCCCGAGAAGGAGTCCAGCAATGCCCCCCGTGAACCGGATCGCCGAGTTCGCCGCCGAGATGGCGGAATGGCGCCACCATCTGCATGCCAATCCCGAGCTCTCGCTCGACTGCCACGAGACCGGCGCCTTCGTCGCCGAGAAGCTGCGCGGCTTCGGCCTCGACGAGGTGCACGAGGGCATCGCGCGCACCGGCGTCGTGGGGCTGATCCGGGGGCAGGGCGCGGGGCCGGTGACCGGGCTCCGGGCCGACATGGACGCCCTGCCGATGACCGAGGAGACCGGCGCGCCGCATGCCTCCAAGGTGCCGGGGCGGATGCATGCCTGCGGGCACGACGGCCATACCGCCATGCTCCTGGGCGCGGCGCGCTACCTCGCCGAGACGCGCAACTTCGCGGGCACCGTGGCGGTGATCTTCCAGCCGGCCGAGGAATCCGGCGGCGGCGGCGGCATCATGGTCGAAGAGGGCATCATGGAGCGCTTCGGCATCGAGGAGGTCTATGCCATCCACACCGACCCCGCGAACCCCGAGGGGCGCTTCTCGACGCGCTCCGGGCCGATCATGGCGGCGGTGGACGATTTCACCATCACGCTCAAGGGGCAGGGCGGCCACGCGGCGCGCCCGCATGGCACCCGCGACCCGATCCCCGCGGCCATGGGGCTGGGCCTGCAGATGCAGACCATCGCGGCGCGCAACACCGACCCGATGAAACAGCTGGTGGTCTCGATCACCCAGATCCATTCAGGCTCGGCCTGGAACGTGATCCCCGACAGCGCGATGATCGCGGGCACCGTGCGCAGCTTCGACCCCGAGGTGCGCGACATGGCCGAGCGGCGCATCCGCGCGCTGGCCGAGGCGGCGGCGGCGGGCGGCGACCTCGAGGTCGAGATCGACTACGACCGCTCCTATCCGCCGACGGTGAACCACGCCGACCAGACCGCCTTCGCCGCGAGGATCGCCGCCGAGGTGGCCGGCGACGCGGGCGTCGACGAGGACACGCCGCCGGTCATGGGGGCCGAGGATTTCTCCTACATGCTGGAGGCGCGCCCGGGGGCCTACGTCAAGCTCGGCCAGGGCGTCGGGCCGGGCGTGCACAACGCCAAGTTCGACTTCAACGACGCCGTGGCGCCGCTCGGGGCCTCGTTCTTCGTGAAGCTGATCGAAACCCGCCACGGCCGCGCGGCCTGAGAGCTGCCGAAGCGGCGCGCCGCCATGCGCGTCGCTTGGCAAAAGGCCCCGCGACGCCGCAATTTGCGCCCAACGCCCGGCCCGCAGACCCCCCGCCCGCTGCATGATCGGGCCAAAAATACCTCTCGGGGGAGCGCGAGGGGGCAGACAGCCCCATCGCTCCCGTCCCCGCCACCAGGCCGACCCGTCGGCACAACAGACCGAAGAGCCCAAACCCAGCCCCGACAGGAGCCCCGCCCATGGCCCTCGAAGACGCCAAGACCCAGATCGACCACGCCTTCACCCGCGAGGGCGCGCGCGGGCTCTCCTACGAGAACGCCTTCGCGGGCGCGACAAGCTTCCTGCGCCGGCGCTACACCAAGGACCTCGCGGGCGTGGACCTTGCCGTGACCGGCATGCCCTTCGACCAGGCGGTGACCAACCGCCCCGGCTGCCGCTTCGGGCCGCGGGCGATCCGCGAGGCCTCGACGCTGCAGCCCTATGACCCGCCCTACGGCTGGGACGGCTTCGACCCGCTCTCGGAGTTCGCCATCGCGGACTACGGCGACATGGCCTTCGACTACGCCAAGACCGCCGAGGTGCCGGCCACGGCCGAGGCCCATATCGGCGCGATTCTCGACCAGGGGGCGGCGGCGCTGACCCTCGGGGGTGACCATTTCCTGACCCTGCCGATCCTGCGCGCCCATGTGGCGCGGCACGGGCCCCTCGCGCTGGTGCAGTTCGACGCCCATTCCGACAGCTGGGTCGACGACGACCCCGAGCGGATCGACCATGGCACCTTCGTCTACAAGGCGGTGAAGGAAGGGCTCATCAAGCCCGAGAACTCCGTCGCCGTGGGCATCCGCACCACCAATCCCGACACCCTCGGCGTCGAGGTGCTGGATGCGCGCTTCGTGCACGAAGAGGGCCCCGCCGCCACCGCCCGGCGCATCCGCGAGATCGTCGGCGAGACCCCGGCCTATCTGACCTTCGACATCGATTGCCTGGATCCGGCCTTCGCGCCGGGCACCGGCACGCCGGTCTGGGGCGGGCTCAGCTCGGGGCAGGCGGCGATCTGTCTGCGGGATCTTGCCGGTCTGCCGCTTGTCGGCGGCGATGTGGTTGAGGTCTCGCCGCCCTACGATACCACAGGGGCGACCGCGGTGGCGGGCGCGCATGTCGCGATGGAGATCATTTGCCTCTGGGGCTGGACCCGCAGGGGCCGCTGATGCGTTCGGCGGTGGTAAAAGCCAAGGAGGCAAGCGGAACGTGCTGAAATATATCCTTATTCTCCTGGTGCTCCTGGCGATCGGCGGGGCGGCCTTCATCCGTTTCGCACCCTCCGACCCGGCGGTCTGGCATGTCGATCCGCAGGTCAGCGCCGACCAGGACCTTGCTTCCGGCGTGCGCCGCCGCATCCCCGGCGGCGAAGAGGCCATGGCCACGCTCGACCGGATCATCCTGTCGACGCCGCGCACCGAGCTTCTGGCCGGCAGCGTCGAGGACGGCCGCATCACCTATGTCACCCGCTCGAAGTGGATGGGCTTTCCCGATTACACCACGCTCGAGCTCGACGGCGAGGTGATCGAGCTTTACGCCCGGCTGCGCTTCGGTCAGGCGGACCTCGGGGTCAACCGTGCGCGGGTCGAGGGCTGGCTTCAGGAGCTGCGGGCGCAGGAGGCGGGCTGACCCGGCTCGACAGGCAGCCCTCGTGGAGCTCGCGCCACATCGGGTTGTTGAGCGACATCTGGCACTGCGCGGTGAAGCTGCGGCCGTCGACGCTGAGGCAGATGACCTCGCCCAGCTCGACCCGGTCGCCCTGGCTGTCGGTGCAGTAGCAGGGGATCGCCCGACCGCCGGGAACCGGCACATCGGCGAGGGCAGGGCCGCCGAGGGCGGCGATCATCAAGGCCCGACGGAACATCCCTCAAGCCTGCGGCCAAGCGGGGTTTCGATCAAGTCTTTCGTCGTGCCGGGCCTTCGCGCAGCATCCTTTCGCCGGGCGCGCGGGCGGGCTTGACCCCGCCGGGCCGATGGGCAACCACCGCTGCATGATTCCGGAAGAACGCCTGTCCCAGATCACCGAACGGTTCGAATATCTCGAGGCCCGCATGGCGGAGGGATCGGGGGATATCGCGGCGCTCGGGCGCGAATACGCCGAGCTGAAGCCGGTGGTCGACGTGATCGCAGAGTGGCGCGCGCTCGAGGCGGGCATCGCCGAGGCCCGGGCGCTGACCGAGGACCCCGAGATGCGCGAGCTGGCCGAGGCGGAGCTGGCCGAGCTGACCGGGAAGCGCCCCGGGGTCGAGGAGGCGCTGCAGATCGCGCTTCTGCCCAAGGATGCCGCCGACGCGCGGCCCGCGGTCCTCGAGATCCGCCCCGGCACCGGCGGCGAGGAGGCGGCGCTTTTCGCGGGTGACCTTCTGCGCATGTATCAGCGCTACGCCGAGGCGCGCGGCTGGCGCTTCGAGCTGATCGAGGAACAGCTGACCGAGCTCGGCGGCGTGAAGGAGGTCGTCGCGCGGATCGAGGGCGCCGAGGTCTTCGCCCGGCTGAAGTTCGAATCCGGCGTGCACCGGGTCCAGCGCGTGCCCGCGACCGAATCCGGCGGCCGCATCCACACCTCGGCCGCCACCGTCGCGGTGCTGCCCGAGGCCGCCGAGGTCGACATCGAGATCGACCCGAACGAGATCCGCGTCGACACCATGCGGGCCTCCGGCGCGGGCGGCCAGCACGTCAACACCACCGACAGCGCGGTGCGGATCACCCATGTGCCCACCGGCATCGTGGTGACCTCCTCGGAGAAGTCCCAGCACCGCAACCGCGAGATCGCCATGCAGGTGCTGCGCACCCGGCTCTTCGACGCTGAGCGGCAGAAGGCGGCCTCGGAACGCTCGGACCTGCGGCGCGCGCAGGTGGGCTCGGGCGACCGCTCCGAGCGCATCCGCACCTACAACTTCCCGCAAGGGAGGCTGACTGACCACCGCATCAACCTCACGCTCTACAAGCTCGACCAGGTCATGGCGGGCGACCTCGACGAGGTGACCGATGCGCTGATCCAGGACGCCCAGGCGACGCTCCTGGCCGAGATGGGCGGATGAAGGGCTCCGAGCTTCTCGCCGAGGGCACCGCCACGCTGACCGGCGCGGGCGTGCCCGACGGGGGCCGCGACGCCCGGCGGCTCCTGGCGCATGTGCTGCGGGTGCCGCCGGCGCGGCTGACGCTGTTTCTGCCCGAAGAGGTCGACCCGGACCTGACGGTGATCTTCCGGGTGCTGATCGAACGCCGCTGCGAGCGCATCCCGATCTCGCATCTGATCGGGCGGCGGCTGTTCTACGGCCGCGAGTTCCTGGTGAGCCGCGACGTGCTTGATCCGCGCCCCGAGACCGAGACCCTGATCGAGGCGGCGCTGTCCGAGCCGGTGAGCCGGTTCCTCGACCTCGGCACCGGCTCGGGCTGCATCGCACTGACGCTCGCCGCCGAGCTGCCGAATGCCACGGGCATCGCCACCGACCTGTCGCACAAGGCGCTCGACGTGGCCTTCTGGAACCGCAATTCGCTGGGGCTGACCGACCGGGTGGCCTTCCTCGAGGGCTCCTGGTTCGTGCCGCTCGCACGCGGGCAGCGCTTCGACCTGATCGTCTCGAACCCGCCCTACATCGCCTATGACGAGATGGCCGGGCTGACCCGCGAGGTGCGCGATCACGAACCGCGCATGGCGCTGACCGACGAGGCCGACGGGCTCAACGCCTACCGCCAGATCGGCGCGAGCGCGGGGCGGCACCTGACGCCGGGCGGGCGGCTTCTCCTCGAGACCGGGCCGACCCAGGCCGAGGCGGTCAGCGCCATCCTGCGGACCGCGGGCCTGGGCGAGGTGAGCGTGATCCGCGACCTCGACGGCCGCGACCGGGTGGTCTCGGCGCGGCGCACCTGAGGCGCAAAACCCGCGGAAATCCGCGTTTGCCGCCCTGCAAGAGCCCTCTTGCGCCGCAAAACACCGCTTTTTTGGCGATTGCCCCTTGTTTAATCGCACCTTGCGTGTTTACTCATAGACACCGGGAGTTGGCTCGGACGGTTGTTCCGTCGTGCCCGGTATCAAGCCAGACAAAATGGTGATCCAGTGCAGCGGGCACACCTGTCCCGCAGGGATCACTGGCCACAGTCAGAGACAGGACTGACCTGAGTTATGAGATCATCGAAATCACGGTCCCGGTCGAAGAACAATCGTAACCGGAACGCGATGGGGAACGTCGTCAACCGGGTGTTCGACTCCAGCGGCCCCGACGGCAAGGTGCGCGGCACGCCGCAGCAGATCATCGACAAATACAACCTGCTGGCCCGCGACGCGCAGCTCGCCAACGACCGCGTGGCGACCGAGAACTTCCAGCAGCACGCCGAACACTACCAGCGGCTCCTGAGCGAGGCGCAGCGCGAGCAGGAACAGCGCCGCGAGCAGCAGGAACGCGAGAACCGCGAACGCCAGTCGCAGCGCGACCGCGAACGCGCCGAGCGCGACGGCGACGACCAGAAGTCCGGCGACGAGCAGGACGACGGCAATGCCAACTCCGGCAGTGACACCCGCGCCCAGGACGGCCAGTCCGGCGGCGGCAAGGGCGGCAACGGCAACGACGGCCAGAATGCTTCGGGCGGGCAGCCGCGCAAGAAGCGCGCGAAGTCCTCGGGCGGCGGCGGCCAGGGCGGCCAGGCCGAGAAATCCGGCACCCGCGAGGGCGGCGAGGGCGAAGGCTTCGCCGAGGTCGTGGACTTCAACAACTCGGACGGCGACTCCAACCTCGTGGAGACCCCCGAGAACGCCGAGAAACCCAAGCGCAAGCCGCGCAAGAAACCCGCGGCCGAGCAGCCCGCGGAAGGCTCCGAACAGGCCACCGCCTCGGGCGGCGACTGAGCGCAGGGCTTGCCTTTAGAGACGAGAGAAGCCGGCCCGGGGTGGCCGGCTTTTTCGTGTTTGAGGGGCGTGGGGGCGTAGGGTGGCGGCGTCGCCGGTTGGCCGCGTAACCAAGTGTCTGCGGTGATGCTGCGGGTAGCTCTCCTGTAGGAAGCACGCGCTTACAGGAGACGTGGGCGCGGCTCTGAGAGGCCGGCCCCCGGCTCTCACCGACTTCCAATTTCAATGGCAAGCTAGACGGCGTGAATGTGGGCGATCCACGCCCGCGAGGCGCTATCCCCGCGCCGCGCGTCCCGCTACCCCTGCCGCGCAGCCTTCACGGCGCGGGCCAGCGCGCAGAACTGTTCCAGAGACACCTGCTCGGCGCGCTCGGTGGGCACAATGCCCGCCGTCTCCAACAGGCCCTCCAGCTCCGGGTGCAGCCCCTTCAGGCTCGCCCGCAGCATCTTGCGGCGCTGGTTGAAGGCCTTGGCCACGACCTCTTCCAGCACCTTGGCATTGGCGGGAAAGCGCGGCTCGGGCAGGGCGGTCAGATGCACCACCGCGGAAGACACCTTGGGCGGCGGCGTGAAGGCCCCCGGCGGCAGGGTCATCACGATCCGCGCCTCGGCCCGCCACTGCGCCAGGATCGCCAGCCGCCCGTAGGTCTTGGAGCCGGGCTGCGCCACGATGCGCTCGGCGACCTCCTTCTGGAACATCAGCGTCAGGCTGTCCCAGAAGGGCGGCCAGTCGGCGGGCGTCAGCCAGCGCACCAAAAGCTCGGTGCCGACGTTGTAGGGCAGGTTCGCCGCCACCGCGATCGGCGGGGTGAGATGGGCCAGCGGGTCGACCTCGAGCGCGTCGCCCTCGATCACCTCGAGCCGGTCGGGATAGGCCGCGCCGATCTCGGCCAGGGCGGGCAGGCAGCGGCGGTCCTTCTCGATGGCCAGCACCCGGCGCGCGCCCTCGGCCAGGAGCCCGCGCGTCAGCCCGCCGGGGCCCGGGCCGACCTCCAGCACGTCCTTTTGGCTGAGGTCCCCCGCCGCCCGCGCGATCCGCGCGGTCAGGTTCAGGTCCAGAAGGAAGTTCTGGCCCAGTGACTTCCGCGCGCGCAGCTCGTGGGCCGCGATGACCTCGCGCAGGGGCGGCAGCCCGTCGATCCCGCTCATGCCCGCGCTCCGGCCATGCGCCAGGCCAGGCGCAGCGCCTCGATAGTCGAACCGGGATTGGCGCTGCCGCTGCCGGCGATGTCGAAGGCGGTGCCGTGATCGGGCGAGGTGCGCACGAAGGGCAGGCCGAGGGTGACGTTCACCCCCCGGTCGAAATCCAGCGTCTTGATCGGGATCAGCGCCTGGTCGTGATACATGGTCACCGCCACGTCGTAGCGCGCCCGGGCGGCCTCGTGGAACATCGTATCCGCCGAGAGCGGCCCCGCGATGTCGAAGCCCTCGGCGCGCAGCTTCTCGAGCACCGGGGCGATCACCTCGATCTCCTCGCGGCCCATCTTGCCGCCTTCGCCCGCGTGGGGGTTGAGCCCGGCCACGGCGATGCGCGGCGCGGCGATGCCGAAGTCGCGGATCAGCCCGGCGCGGGTGATGCGCAGGCGCGCCTCCAGAAGCTCGGCGGTCAGCGCGCGCGGCACCTCCGACAGCGCGATATGGATGGTCGCGGGCACCACGCGCAGCCGCTCCGAGGCGAGCATCATCACCACCTCCGAGACCTCGGCCAGGTGGCCCAGGAACTCGGTATGGCCGGGGAAGGCGAAGCCCGCGCCCTCGGCCAGGGCCTGCTTGTGAATCGGCAGCGTGCAGAGCCCCCCGGCCTTGCCCGAAGAGACCAGCGACACCGCCCGCTCGATCGCCGCGATGACGCCGCGCGCCTGGGCCGCGTCGGGGCGTCCGGGCACCCGCGGGCCCGCCATGCGTTCGGGCAGGACCGGCAGCCCGCGCGCGGCGGCGGCGGGCGCCTCCTGCGGCTGGGTGATCTCGACCACCGGGGTGCCCTCGGGCAGATGCGCCGGATCGCCGATCAGGAAGAAGGGCAACTCGTCCTTCAGCGCCGCCCAGGCCTTGGGTGCCAGTTCGGGGCCGATGCCCGCGGGCTCGCCGCAGGTCAGCGCGATGGGGGCCGGGCTCATTGGGTGACGATGTAGGCGTCGGCCTTGAGCTGGGCCAGATAGCCCTCGGAGAGCGCGTCGAGCCGGCGGTTGCGGATGCCCATGGCCAGGTCCTCGCGGTCGGCGTCCTGGTTCACCTCCTGGGTGCGCCCGCAGAGCATCAGCACCATGAGGTTGCCCGAGCGCGTCAGCGCGGTGGAGACCTCGCCGGGATCGAGCTTCGAGAGCTCCAGCGCCACGTCGGTCGGCAGGTCGCCCGGAGCCGCGCTTTCGCGGTCGAGCCGCGAGGCCGGCTGGCCCTTGGCGATGCCGTAGAGGTCGTCGCAGCGGTCGGTCTGGGTGGCGATCACCCGCGCCCGGGCCAGGTTCTCGGGCGTGCGCCCGCCGGGCAGGTAGTAGGCGGCATATTCGATGGCGGCATATTCCGGCGCGTCATAGCCCGTCTCCTCGATGCCGCGCAGCTGGAAAAGCGCGATGGCATTGGGGATCGGCAACGGGTCGGAGACCTCGCCGGGGGCGAGGCCCAGGACGATCGGGCGCAGCTGCGGCGGCAGCTCCGAGAGGTCCTGCCAGGGCAGGCGGCCGCCCGACTGCCGCGTCGCGGTGGCCGAGAACTGCCGCGCGAAGGCCGAGAACTCGCCCTCGGACTGCGACTGCGCGATGCGGTTGGCGCGGGCGCGCACGGCGGCGCGCTCCTGCGGGGGGGCAGGCATGATGATCTCGGAGAGCAGCACCCGCACGTTGGAGCCGGTGCCGCCGCTGCCGAGCGCGCGCTCGACCTCGTCGGCCGAGACATTGGCCCGGCCCGCGAAGCGCTGCCGCACCACCTGCCGCCAGGCCACGCCGGCGCGCACGAAGTCGCGGAAGGTTTCCTCGGCCACGCCGTCCTGCGCCAGCGCCTGGATGAATTCCTCGCGGCTGAGGTTGGCGCGGCTGGCGAACTCGTCCATGCCCTCGACGATCTCTTCTTCCGACGGGGTCAGCCCCAGGCGGGCCGCCGCCTCGATCCGCAGCCGGTCGTTGATCAGCGCCTCGCGCGCCTGTTCCTCGGGGTCGCCCGGCGCGCTCAGCACCTCGAGCATCCGCGCCCGCTGCTGGATCTCGTAGTTGGTGATGACCGCGTCATTGACCCGGATCGCCGGGGCAAAGAGGTTCTGCGCCTCCGCCGTGCCGCCGGGCAGCGTCAGGGCTGCGGCCAGAAGCGCGGCGCCGAGCGCGGGTTTCAACGTGGTCTTCAGAAGGTCGAGCATGTGCGGCGGTACTCCTTGGCGCTGCCGCCCGTGCTGAAGCCTTTCAGCGAGACGGTCAGGCCGAAATCTGTGGACGGTTCGAGGTTAGTGGATGAGGCGAAGCGGCGCGAGACCGAAAACTCGGCCAGCACGCATTCGTTCTGCCAGGTCACGCCCAGCCCGGCGCGGTCGGACCGGTTGTCGCCGAGGTCGTAGCGCCAGTAGCCGTCGGCCGACCAGTCGGGCGTGAATTCATAGGCCCCGTCGAGGGTCCATTCGGACTGCGTCTCGTCGCGGTCCTCGGCGGGATCGGCCTTCAGGAGCAGGTAGGAGGCGCCCAGCTCGAAGCGCCGGGTCTCCCAGTCGACGCGGGCCTCGGCCTTGGAGAAATCCGCGGCATCAAGGTCCAGAAGCCCGCGGCCCGAGACCTGGAAGCCAAGCGCGGAGGCGAAATGCGTGGCGATCAGGATGTCGGAATCGGTCTCGCTCAGGCCCGAGGACTTGGTGAAGGCGGGGTCGCGCTCCTCGCGCCAGACCTGGCCCATGGTCAGGCCCGCGCTCCAGCCCAGCGGGTCGCTGTGGCGCCAGCGGATGCCCGCGACGCCGACCACCCCGCGTTCGCGCCGGTCGGGCGCCGGGAAGCGCGAGATCGACAGGAGGTTGCCCTCGTCAAACTCCTGCCGGGTGCTCTCGTCGGCGGCGGTGGTGGGCCGTTCGCCGCCCGACCAGGCGATCTGCGCGAGCGGTTCGATCAGCGTCCGCGCCCCCGAGGCGCCGCGCCGGACCCAGGGCCAGCGCAGCTCGGCCGAGGCGGCAGGCGTCAGCACCGAGGCCTCGGGCTCAGAGGTGTCGTCCTGGGCGATGCGGATGCGGTCGCCCGAGACCTGGCCCACAAGCCCCAGCCGCAGCCCGCCGGGCAGCGTGTAGCGGTCCCGCCAGGAGACCGTTGCGGAAAGCTGGCTGACGTCGCGCCCGTCGACCACGCTGTCGGCGTCCGAGCCGTCGAAGGGCTGGTCCGAGGGGCGGAAATGCGCGTGGGAATCCACGCTCAGCCGCAGCTCGCCGCCGATGGCCGCCGGGAAATAGCGCCGCTCGTAGGTGAAATCGAGGATCGCCGAGGGCCGGGTCTCGGTGGTGTCCTCGTCGCGCAGCGTCTCGTAGAAGCTCACCGCCGAGGAGAAGGCACTGTCGCGCTTGTAGCGGGTGATCTCGGCGAAGTTCTTCAGCCGGTCGCTCGAGGAAAAGCCGTAGACGTCGAGATAGGCCGCGTCGCTGGTGGTCTCGATGCCGAAGTCGAGGACGAAGTCGCGCGGCAGGTCGAAATTGCCGGAGACGAAGGCATAGGCCCGGAGGTCCTCGACCAGGCTGTCGCTGCTGACCGCGCTGTCGATCTGGATGTCGCCATTGGTGAAGGCGCGGCGGTAGCGCATCTCGAGGGTGCGCCCCTCGGTCGAGAGATAAGGCGTGAGCGTCACGTCCTGATGCGGCCCGAGCGGGATGAAATAAGGCAGCTTGATCCCGAAGCCCAGAAGCGTCGAGGTGCGGACCTGCGGCGGCAGGAAGCCGCGCGCGCGCTTCAGGGTCGGATCGGGGATGCGCAGCCGCGGGAAGTAGAAGACCGGCACGTCGAGCACGCGGAAGGTGGCGTTCTCGAAGTAGATCTGCCGCGCCTCCTGGTCGTGCACCACCCGGCCGGCGCGGATCTGCCAGAGCGGTTTCTCGTTCTTGCCGCAGACCTGGCAGGAGGTCACCGCGACCTTCGACAGTTCGGTGTAGCGCCCGCCGACGCGCCGGGCCTCGACCGCCGCAAGCTGCAGCTGTTCGTCGAGCACGATGCGCGCCCCGGCGAGGATGCCGTTGCGGAAGCCCTCGTCCAGCGAGGCCGAACTGGCCGTTAGCACGTCGCCATTGGCCTCGGTGATGCGGATCGGGCCTTCGATCGACAGGGTGCCCGCGCCGTCGTCGTAGACCACCCGGCTCGCGGTCAGGCGGCGGCCGTCGTAGACCGCCTCGACGTTGCCCTCGGCGACAAGGACGTCCTCGCTTTCGACATAGACCATATCGGCCACAAGCAGCGCCGGTGGCGTGGTGCCGCCGGCCTCCTGGGCGGAGGCGGAGAGAGGCCAGACCAGGGCCGCGAGAAGACAGAGAAGGCGCCGCATCAGCCGTCTTCCTTCTGCAAAAGCAGCCCGAGCGCAAGCAGAAGGGAGGCCGCGGGCGGCACCCAGGCGGCCACGAGCGGTCCAAGCTGGCCGCTTTCCCCGAGGATCTGCGCGAAGTTCCGCACGTAGAAGAGCCCGAAGCCGATCAGCACCGCCGACATGACAGCGATGCCGGTTCTTGCGAGGCGCGCGTGCTCCATGGTGAAGGCGGCGCCGACGAGGACCAGCGCCACCAGGAAGATCGGGCGGGCCAGCTCCATCTGCAGCCAGACCGCGTGCCGCCTGGCCGAGAAGCCCGAGCGTTCGAGGTCGGCGATGAAGGTCGGCAGCGCCCAGATCGAGATCGCCGAGGGCTGGCCGAAGCGGTCGCGGATGCGGTCTCGGGTCAGGGTCGAGGGGATCTCCATCTGCGAGAGCTTTTCGGCATTGGCCTCGGAGTTGATCTCGGGGCCAAGCGGCCAGGCCTTCACGTCGCGCAGCCGCCAGGCGCCCTCGGCCAGCTCCGCCTCGCCCGCGAGCAGCCGCCGGGTCGGGCCGACGCCGCTTTGGTAGCGCAGGAAGGAGACGTCGTAGAGCAGCGTCGCATCGGCGTTCGAGCGCGCCGCGCGGATCACCGTCTGGCCGCTCTCGTCGCCCTGGCGCAGCCAGAGCCCGTCGGCGCCGATCGAGATCACGCTTTGCCGCCCGTCCTCGTAAAGCTCGCGCAGCTCGCTGAAGCGCTGGGTGCTGGCCGCGACGATCGGGTTGAAGACCGCGACCGAGACCATACCGACCATGAGCGCCACCAGCGCCGGGCCCGCCAGCGCGCTCATGCCCGAGCGGCCCGTGGCCCGCGTCACCACCAGCTCGGAGGAGCGCGCCAACGCCAGGAACAGCGCCACCGAGGACAGGATCATCACCAGCGGCATCATCTCGTACAGAGAGGCCGGCGCGTTCAGGAGCGTCAGATGCGCGAGGCCGCCGAAGGAGACGTTGTCATCGTCGAAGCGGCGGATCTGTTCCACGAAATCAAGAACATAGACGAAGGCCGCCACGCCGCCGAGGATCGACAGGAAGGTCACGAGGAAGCGCCGCGCGAAGTAGAGATGCAGCATCATGCCGGCGCCTCCTGGCCCTGGGCCGCCCCGCGTTTCGGCCGTCGCGGCCGCGCGGCGAGATGCAGGAGCCCGGCCGCGATGCCGAGGCCCACGATGCTGGGCAGGAAGATCAGCCCGGTGCTGGCCATGCTGACCTCGGCGGCGCCCGCCACGGCGGTTTCGAGGAAATAGACCAGCACCACCAGCCCGACCGCCAGGAACATCTGCCGCCCGACGCCGAAGCGCGAGAACTCGCCGGTCAGCAGCGCCGCGAAGCCGATGGAGGCGCCCACCAGCGCCAGGAGCGGCTGCTGCACCCGCGAGAAGAGCGCCACCAGAAGCTCCGCCGGGCGTTCGCGGGTGCGCTCCATCACGCCGGTGAAATCGGCGAGGATCTCCCAGCTCGGGGTGGATTCGAGCTTCTGTTTCCCGAGCCCCGATTCCTCGATCAGGCTCGAGACCGAATAGGTCAGATCGGCAAAGGTGGTGGTCGAGAGCCGGTTGGTCTGAAGCTCCAGCGTCTGCGCCAGACCGCTCAGCATCACCAGGTTGGCCTCGTCGGCGCCGTCCCCCACCACGAAGGCGCGTTCGGCGGTATAGGTGACCTCGCGGCCCGGCTGGCGGCGGTCGGTCAGGAAGACGTCGCGCAGCTCGCCGTCCTCGGTGATCTCGCGGATGTAGAAGGTCACATCCGAGGCGGGGCTGAGAAAGACCCCCTCGCGCAGGAGCCGCGCCGAGGCGGCGTTGGAAATCTCGGCCTCGCGCAGGCGCAGCTGCTCGAGCGACTGCGGCACCAGCACATGCGCGAGGATCAGCATCATCGCGGCGACCAGCCCGCCGAAGGCCAGGACCGGCCGCGCCAGACGCCAGGGCGAATAGCCGGTGGCCTGCATGACCGTCAGCTCGGAATCGCCGATCAGCCGCTGGGTGAAGTAAAGCGCCGAGACGAAGGCCGCGAGCGGCAGCACCCGCACGATGGTCGTGGGCAGCGAGAGCGCGGTGAACTCCAGCACGATGCCGACCGAATGGCCGTCCGAGACCAGCTGCTCGAACAGGATCACGGCCTGATTGACCCAGTAGACCGAGACCAGGACGAGCGCGAAGAAGCCGAAAAGCACCATGAGGCGCGACAGCATGTACCTGTCGAATTTGGCCACCGATCCCCCCAGACCGACCGTCAGTTCCGCGCGACCCTAGCCCATCGGGAAGGGCCGGGAAAGGTGCCTCTGGTCAAGCCTTGCCTGCCTCGCTACCTCTGGGACAACCCGCGGCGCCCGCGGCTCCTTCAGGGGGGCTCCGGTGACGCCCGAGATGACATTCTGAGAGTTGCGAAGGAGACAGGCATGACCGATTTGCGCGCGATCACGGTGACGGCGACGGACCTCGAGGCGCTGAAGGAGGCCGAGGGCCGCGTCGCGGTCTGCGTCACGCCCGAGGGCAAGCTGAGCCCCGGCGCGCGGCGGCTCAACCGCCTCAGCAAGGGCGCTCTGGCCCGCGCCGTGGAGAGCGCGGGCTTCGAGAAGGCCAAGACCGGCGATGTGATGAGCCTCGCCTGGCCCGCCGGCATGGCGGCCGAGGCCATCGATGTCGTGAAACTGCCGCGCCGCCCCTCGGTCGCCGAGGCGCGCAAGGCCGGGGCCGCGCTGGCCAAGGTCTCCACCAAGCCTTCGCTGGTCCTGGCCGAATCCCTGACCCGCCCCGAGGACCTGGCCGCGGGCCTGGCGCTGCGGGCCTATGGTTTCACCGACCACAAGACCGAGAAGGGCGAGGCCCCGGGCGCGGTGACGCTCATGGTCTCCAAGCCCGATGAGGTGGGCCCGCGGGTCGAGACCGCGCTGGCGGTGGCCGAGGGCGTGGTCTTCACCCGCGACCTGGTCTCCGAGCCCGCCAACGTGCTGACCACCACCGAGTTCGCCACCCGCCTCGAGGCGCTGCGTGATCTCGGCGTCGAGGTCGAGGTGATCGAGGAGGACCGCATGGCCGAGCTGGGCATGGGCGCCTATCTCTCGGTCAGCCAGGGCTCCGAGAGCCCGGCGAAATTCGTCATCATGCGCTGGAAGGGCGGCGAGGCCGATGCCGCGCCGCTGGCGCTGGTCGGCAAGGGCGTGGTCTTCGACACCGGCGGCATCTCGCTGAAGCCCGCCGCGGGCATGGAGGACATGACCATGGACATGGGCGGCGCGGGCACCGTCGCGGGCGTGATGAAGGCGCTCGCCCGGCGCAAGGCGCGGGCCAATGTCACCGGCCTCGTCGGTATCGTCGAGAACATGCCCGACGGCCGCGCCTCGCGCCCCGGCGACATCGTGCGCAGCATGAAGGGCGAGACCATCGAGATCATCAACACCGACGCCGAGGGCCGGCTCGTCCTGGCCGATGTGCTCTGGTACGCGCAGGAATACGAGAAGCCCGCCGCGATGATCGACCTCGCCACGCTGACCGGCGCCTGCATCATCGCGCTCGGCCATGAGAACGCCGCCTATTTCGCCAATGACGAGGACCTCTCGGGCGCCTTCTCCAAGGCCGCCGCGGCGGAGGGCGAGGGCGTCTGGCGGCTGCCCTTCGGCCCGGGCTACGCCGAGCAGATCAAGACCCCGCTCGCGGACATCAAGAACACCGGCGGGCGCGCCGCGGGCACGATCACCGCCGCGGAGTTCCTCAAGGTCTTCGTCAAGGAAGAGACGCCCTGGATCCACATCGACATCGCCGGCATGGCCAAGACCGCCAAGGAGACGCCGCTGGCGCCGAAAGGCGCCTCGGGCTGGGGCGTCATGGCGCTGAACCGGCTGGTCGCGGACCGCTACGAGGGCTGAGCACCATGGGCGCGGCCTATTTCTACCACCTGACCCGCCGCCCGCTCGAGGAGACATTGCCCATGCTCCTCGGCAAGGCGCGCGGGGCGGGCTGGCGGGTCGCGGTCCGGGGCCGGGACGCCGCGCGGCTCGACTGGCTCGACCAGCGGCTCTGGCTCGGCGAGGCGGAGGAGTTCCTGCCGCACGGCCGAGCCGGGGGCAAGGCCGACGCGCGCCAGCCGATCCTTCTGACCGAGGCCCGCGCCGCGCCCAATGAGCCGCAATGCGTCATGGCGATCGACGGCGCCGAGGTGGGCCCCGAGGAGGTCACGGCGCTGGAGCGGGTCTGCGTGCTGTTCGACGGCACCGATCCCGCCGCGGTGCAGGCCGCGCGGGTGCAGTGGAAGGCGCTGACCGACGCGGGCTGCGCGGCGCAATATTGGTCCGAGGAAAGCGGCCGCTGGGAGAAGAAGGCGGAGCGCTAGGGGGTGCTGCGGGGCGTGGCAGGACTTTTTCCAAAAGTCCTGGTGCGGATCTTCACGAAGATCCTTTGGCCCGGAGCCCCGGACTTTTGCCAAAAGTCCGACCGGGATCTTCCGCGAAGATCCGTCCGCGCCAAACCCAACACCCCGCGCACCCCGGGACTTTTCTCAAATGTCCCACTCGGATCTTCCGCGAAGATCCGACTTCGCCACCCCCGACAACCCATGCACCACAGGGACTTTTCCTAAAAGTCCCACCCGGATCTTCCGTGAAGATCCGCGCCTCAGCGCTCCAGGATCAGCTCGTCGCCCGCGATCTCCAGCCGCCCGAAGCGCTGCAGGTAGCTCATCCCCAGGAGCGATTGCTCCAGCGCGCCCTCGGTCACATAGGCCGGCACGTTTTGATCCTCGAAGGGCCCGAGCGCGACGCTGTCGAGCGTCACCCGCGCGGTCCGGACCGAGCCGTTCGCCGTCTCGGCGACGCCGGTATAGGCCAGCTCCTCGGGCGCGAAGCCCAGCCGCGCCGCGTCGCGCTGCCCCAGAACCGTGCCGCTTGCCCCGGTGTCGACCAGGAAGGAGACCGGCGTGCCGTTCACCTCCAGCCGCGCGTGGTAATGGCCGTCGGCCTGGCGCGGCAGAACGATGCGCGCCTCCTCGGCCAGGTAGCTCTGCTGCGGGCGCACCGTGCCGCGGATGTCGTCCCAGAGGCCGATCACCGCGATGGCGCCGAGGAAGATGAAGACCCAGGCCGCCAGCGCCTTGACCTTGGTGCCGAGATTGGCGCGGTCCTGCACGAAGAACCAGAAGACCAGCACCGCGCCCAGAAGCGCGAGATAGGCGAATTGTCCGTAATCCATGGCGTCCATGGCCCTGAGATAGGCACGGGGGCCGGGATTGGAAAGATGCTCAGCCGGGCGGCGTGCCGAAGCCGAAGGCCAGGAGCCCGTCGGCCACGAATTGCACCGAGAGCGCAGCGAGGAGAAGGCCGAGAAGCCGGGTGACCACGGTGATGCCGATCTTGCCGAGCACGCGCTCGATGAAGCCCGAGGTCAGCAGCAGCACCAGCGCGATGGCCAGGACGCCGAACATCACCGCGAAGACCGTGGCCAGTTCGGCGGGATCGCCCGCGCGGCTCACCAGGAGGATCACCGAGGTGATCGCGCCGGGGCCCGCGAGAAGCGGGATCGCCATGGGGAAGACCGAGGGGTCGGGCACGTCGTCCTCGGCTTCCTCGGCCTTGTCCTCGCGGCGCTTGGTGCGGCGCTCGAAGAGCATGTCGAGCGCGGTCAGGAACAGCAGGAGGCCGCCTGCGATGCGGAAGGCGGGCATGGTGATGCCGACGAAGCCCAGGACCGCCTCGCCCGCGACCGCGAAAAGACAGAGGATCGCCGCGGCGATCATGCAGGAGCGCAGCGCGATGGCGCGCCGCCGTGCCGGGCTCATGCCGCGGGTCAGCGCGATGAAGACCGGCGTGGTGCCGATCGGGTCGATCACCACGAAAAGCGTCGTGAAGGCGGAGATGAGAAGCGCGAGGTCCATGCCTTCGCGCTTAAGGGGCGCGGCGGCATGGGGCAAGGGGGCGCGCGCCGATGGGGCGGCGCGCTAGGCTCATCCTGCCAAGCTCACCGGGCAGGGGCCGCCCCGCCCCCGCGCCTCAGGCGCTTTCCGCGGCCTCCAGCTTTTCCTGCGCGCTCAGCCAGAGCGCCTCGGCGCGTTCCAGCCCCTCCATGATCTCGGCGTATTTGCGGTTCCAGGTCTCCAGCTCGCCCGCCCGCGCGGTCTCGTAGAGGTCGGGGTCGGCAAGCTTGGCGGCGAGCTTCTCGCGCATCTCCTCGATCTTCTCGACCCGGGCCTCGCATTTGCGCACGTCCGAGCGCAGCGCCAGGATCGCATCGCGCGAGGGTTTCTCGGGCTTGGCCGCCCGCTGCTTGCCCGGCTTCTGCGGCTTCTGGTCCTGGCCCAGCAGGAGCTTGCGGTAGCTCTCGAGGTCGCCCTCGTAGGGCTCCACCGTGCCGCCGCCCACGAGCCAGAGCCGGTCGGCCACCAGGCTCAGCAAATGCATGTCGTGGCTGACCAGGATCACCGCGCCGGTATAGGCGTTCAGCGCCTCGATCAGCGCCTCGCGGCTCTCGATGTCGAGGTGGTTGGTCGGCTCGTCGAGGATCAGCATATGCGGCGCGTCGAGCGTCGCGAGCAGGAGCGACAGCCGCGCCTTCTGCCCGCCCGAGAGCCGGCCCACCACGGTGTCGGCCTGGGCCGCCTGCAGCCCGAAGCCCGCGAGCCTCGCGCGCAGCTTGGCCGGGGCCTCGCCCGGACGCTCGCGCCCGAGGTGTTCCAGCGGCGTCTCCTCGAGGCGCAGCTCGTCGACCTGGTGCTGGGCGAAATAGCCGATCCGCAGCTTCGAGGCGCGGGTCTGCTTGCCCTCGAACAGCGGCAGCCGGTCCGAGAGGAGCTTCGACAGCGTCGACTTGCCCTCGCCGTTCTTGCCCAGAAGCGCGATCCGGTCGTCCTGGTCGATGCGCAGGTTCAGCCGGCCCAGCACCTGGGTCTCGCCGTAGCCGGTGGCGCCGCCCTCGAGATGCACGATCGGCGGCGACAGCTCCTCGGGCGCGGGGAAGGTGAAGACCCGCCGCTCGGCATCCTCGGGCAGGGTGATGCTCTCCATCTTCTCGATCATCTTGATTCGCGACTGCGCCTGCCGGGCCTTGTCGGCCTTGTAGCGGAAGCGGTCGACATAGGACTGCAGATGCGCGCGCCGGGCCTCCTGCTTCTTGGCCGCGGCCTCGAGATGGGCGCGCTTCTCGGCGCGCTGGCGGGCGAACTGGTCGTAGGGCCCCTGGTAGAAGGTCAGCCGCTTCTCCGAGAGATGCAGGATCGCGCCGACCGCGCGGTTCAGAAGCCCGCGGTCGTGGCTGATCACGATCACCGTGTGCGGATAGCGCGCGAGGTAGCTTTCGAGCCAGAGCGCGCCTTCGAGATCGAGGTAGTTCGTCGGCTCGTCGAGCAGCAGAAGATCCGGCGCGGCAAAGAGCACGCCGGCCAGCGCCACGCGCATCCGCCAGCCGCCCGAGAAGGCCGAACAGGGCATCTGCTGCTGGTCCTCGTCGAAGCCAAGGCCTTTGAGGATGGTGGCGGCGCGGGCCTCGGCGGACCAGGCGTCGATATCGGCGAGCCGGGTCTGCACCTCGGCGATGCGGCGGCCGTCGGTGGCGGTCTCGGCCTCGGCCATGAGCGCGGCGCGCTCGCTGTCGGCGGCCAGCACGGTGTCGATCAGGCTTTCCTCGGTGGCCGGGGCCTCCTGGGCGACACCGCCGATGCGGGCGCCGCGCGGCAGCTCGATCTCGCCGCCGTCGGCGGTCAGCTCACCCCGGATCAACCGGAAGAGCGTGGTCTTGCCGGTGCCGTTGGCCCCCACGAGGCCGACCTTGTGGCCGGCGGGAATCGTCGCGGTCGCGCCCTCGAAAAGCGGGCGGCCGTCCATGGCGAAAGAAAGATCGGTCAGGCTGAGCATGCGCGGGCCTTAACAAAGGCCGCGCGGCTGGGGAAGCGGGCTTTCGCGGGGTCTTCGCGTCAGGGGGCCTTGGGGTTGGTGCGCGAGGCCCGGGCCCGCCCGCGCGCCCCTGCGCTGCGCGCCGCCGCGCGGGCGCGCGACATGTTTGCAAGCCCTCCCGCCCGTGATAAGCGCAGCCTCGATTTTTAGATTCCCGCGCGGATCCGCCGCCGGGACAGACCCCAGAGAGGCGATCATGGCTATCGAACGTACCCTGTCGATCATCAAACCCGACGCGACCAAGCGCAACCTCACCGGCAAGATCAATGCCAAGTTCGAGGAAGCGGGCCTGACCATCGTGGCGCAGAAGCGCATCCAGCTGTCCAAGGCGCAGGCCGGCACCTTCTACGCCGTGCACAAGGAGCGCCCCTTCTACGACGAGCTGTGCGAATTCATGGCCTCCGCGCCGGTCGTGGTGCAGGTGCTCGAAGGGGAAGGCGCGATCGCCAAGAACCGTGAAGTCATGGGCGCCACCAACCCCGCGGACGCCGAGCCCGGCACCATCCGCGCCGAGTTCGCCGAAAGCGTCGGCGAGAACTCGGTGCACGGCTCGGACGCCCCCGAGACCGCGGCCGAAGAGATCGCCTTCTTCTTCGCGGGCCTCGAGATCGTCGGCTGAACCAGCCGTCCGATCTTGGACCGGAGATACGAAAAGGAGCGCCCGGGTGGCGCTCCTTTTTTTGTTTTTGAGGGATCTGTGAGGGCGGGGTCTCCGACGCGGGGCGCGGCACCCTGCAAACCTCAGCGCGCCGCCTCTGGCGCCTGCGCCATCCGCGCTTCGTCGCGGCGGTCGAGGAAGTCGCGCAGGGCCCGCGCGTTGCGGGTGTTGGCCTTGTAGCCCACGTCCAGCAGGTCGCCCGCCAGCGGCACCAGGCCGATCAGCCAGTCGATGCCGAGGTTCACGCTCATCTTCAGAAGCAGCGGCCAGGGCGCGCCGAGCCGCCGCGCGGCGGCGATGATGTAGAGCGCGGGCGCCAGCGCCAGCGTGTCGCCAATGCCGGGGATCAGGCCGACGATGGAATCCCAGCCCAGCCTTATGCGCGTGCCGGGCAGGCGGAATGCGCGGTCCATCCTGTGGGCCACCGCCTCCACCCGCGCCAGGGTCGCGCGTTCGGCCTCGGGGTCGATGCGCGGCACGGGGCTCATGCGCTGCGCGGGCCGGTCCGGGCGATGATCCAGACCGCATGCACGATGCCGGGGATATAGCCCAGGATCGTCAGAAGGATGTTCAGCCAGAAGTGCTTGCCGAGGCCAACCTGCAGGAAGACGCCGAGCGGCGGCAGGATGACCGAGAGGATGATGCGGATCAGGTCCATGAGGGCCTCCGGGGGTTGCGTTCCTTTGGTTTGAAAACGCGAGGCCCGGGGCGGCGGTTCCCATGGGGCCGGGCATGGGGGCAGCGCGCCTAGCCGCGCTTGCCGCCCCGCACGCCGATCTGGTCGAGCGCCCGGGCCAGCGTCTCGGGCAGCCCGTCGGGATCGGCGGGACGCGCCGCGCGCAGCGCGTCGAAGCGGGCCCGGAGCGTTTCTTTCTCGGCGCCCCGGCAGTCGTTCCAGGGCCGCCCCATGAGCACCATGGTCAGCGCGTAATAGCCGATGAAATGCGGCCGCGTGCCGGCCCGGACCATGCGGGCATAGGCCTCGTGGGCGCCAAGCGCGCGCAGCTCCTCGGCGGTCTCGATCCCGGCGCGGGCGCATTCGGCCTCGAAGGCCGGGCCCAGGCCCTTGATCGAGGAGACCCGTGCCATCAGGCCACCGCCGCGGCCCGCGCCTCGGCGAAGCGCGCCAGCCGGGTCAACGCGGCGCGGAACTGCGCGTCGGGCACCGTCATGGCGACGCGGATATGCCCGCGCGCGGCTTCGCCGAAGCTCTCGCCCGGCATGACGGCGATCTCCTCCTCCTCGAGGAGCGCCGAGGCGAAGCCCTCGCCCGAGAGCCCCGTCGGCCGCACGTCGAGCATCAGGTACATCGCCCCCTCGGGCGGCAGGAGCCTGAGCCCCGGCGTGCCCTCCAGGATCTCGCGGGCGATCTCGCGGCGGCGCGCGAAGGGCGCGGCGATCCCGCGCTCGAACGCCGGCCCGGCCTCGAGCGCCGTCAGCGCCGCCTTCTGGATGAAGCCCGCCACGCCGTAGGTCGTGACCGTGGCCAGGTCGATCAGATGCGAGATGGCCCGCGCGGGCCCGGCGATCCAGCCGATCCGCGAGCCGGTCATGGCGAAGGATTTGGACATCGAGCCCACGACCAGCGTGCGCTCGGCCATGCCGGGCAGGGCGCGCGGGCTGAGATGGGCGCCTTGCCAGACCTGGGTGTCATAGACCTCGTCCGAGATCATCCAGAGGTCGCGGGCGCGGGCCACCTCGGCGAGCCCCTCCAGCACGGCCTCGGGATAGACCCGCCCGGTCGGGTTGTTGGGCGTGTTGATCAGGAGCGACCGTGCATCGTGGTCCCGGGCGGCCCGGACGACGGCCTCGGGCTCGGGCAGGAAGCCGCGGGCAGGATCGGTCGGCACCCGCACCGCCCGGGCCGAGGCGGCGCGGATCGTGCCGGGGTAGGTGGCGTAATGCGGATCGAGGTAGAGCGCCGCGTCGCCCGGCGCGCAGGCCAGGAGATGCGCGGCGAAAAGCGCCGATTGCCCGCCCGGGGTGACCAGCACGTTCTCGGGCCCGGTGGGCACGCCGCTCTGGTCGGCGAGGCGCCGGGCGATGGCCGTGCGCAGCGCGTCATGGCCGGGCACCATGGCATAGCCCGTGTGCCCGCCACGCGCCGCGGCATCCATCGCATCGAGGATCGCGGGATCGGTCGGCACGTCATGCTCGCCGATGGTCAGCTCGATCACCGGGCGCCCCGCGGCGACCATCTCGCGGGCCCTGAGGAACAGCTCCCAGCCGTCCGAGCCGGAGGCGTTCATCTCGGCGATGCGGGGCGCGATGGGCGGCATGGGCGATCCTTCTCTGCGGCGGGCTGGTGGCGGGCCTGGCGTCGGGGCGGAGCTTGCCCAAGCCGCGGGCCGGGCACAACAGGCTTGCCAAGCCCCCGGCGAAGGTCTACCGAAGCGCCATGACGCAAGCGGCAACCATCATTATCTGCTGCATTTCCTGCTGATCCATCGGCGGGCCGTCTTTTCGTTCCTTTCGCAAAACGAAGCTGCTAGAGCCCGCCTCCGAGGAGACGCCCGAGGCTTGAGGCACGCATGGACCTGACTTTCCACAACACCCGCACCCGCACGAAGGAACCCTTCGTCCCGATCGACCCGAAGAACGTGCGCATGTATGTCTGCGGGCCGACGGTCTACGACCGGGCGCATCTCGGCAATGCCCGCCCGGTGGTGGTCTTCGACGTGCTCTACCGGCTCCTGCGCCATGTCTACGGCGCCGAGCATGTGACCTACGTGCGGAACTTCACCGACGTCGACGACAAGATCAACGCCCGCGCCCAGGAGAGCGGCCGCGAGATCGGCGCGATCACCGGGGAGACGATCGGCTGGTATCTCGAGGACATGGGCGCGCTTGGTGCGCTCGAGCCGACTCATGCGCCACGAGCCACGCAATATGTCCGGCAGATGGTGGCGATGATCGAGGACCTGATCGCCAAGGGCCATGCCTACGAGGCCGAGGGCCATGTGCTCTTTGCCGTGGAGAGCTACGCGCAATACGGCAAGCTCTCGGGCCGCTCGGTCGACGACATGATCGCCGGCGCCCGGGTCGAGGTGGCGCCCTACAAGAAGAACCCGATGGATTTCGTGCTCTGGAAGCCCTCCGAGGAGGGGCTGCCGGGCTGGGACAGCCCCTGGGGCCGCGGCCGCCCCGGCTGGCACATCGAGTGCTCGGCCATGGCCGGCGCGCTTCTGGGCGAGAGCTTCGACATCCACGGCGGCGGCAACGACCTGATGTTTCCGCACCACGAGAACGAGATCGCGCAATCCGCCTGCGCCCACCCCGAGGGCCATTTCGCCAACGTCTGGCTGCACAACGAGATGCTGCAGGTCGAAGGCAAGAAGATGTCGAAATCGCTCGGCAATTTCTTCACCGTGCGGGATCTGCTCGACGAGGGCATCCCGGGCGAGGTGGTGCGGTTCGTGCTGCTCTCGGCGCATTACCGCAAGCCGATGGACTGGACCGCGCAGAAGCGGCGGGAGGCGGAGGCGACGCTTCGGAAGTGGCGCGCTTTGACCGACAGCGTGACCGCGGGGCCCGTGCCCGAGGCGGTTCTGGCCGCGCTCGCCGAGGACCTGAACACCGCCGGTGCCATCGCCGAGCTGCACAAGCTGGCCGCCGCGGGCGACGCGGGCGGTCTGAAGGCCGGGGCCGGTCTTCTGGGCCTGCTCGATCCCGCGCTTGGCGGCTGGGACAGCGCCGGCGTGGACTTCTCGTCCTGGGAAGCCCGGCTGGCCGAGGCCCGCGCGGCCGCCATGCAGACCAAGGACTTCTCCGAGGTCGACCGGCTCAAGGCCCAGCTCAAGGAAGCCGGCGTCGAGGTCCGCATGTCCAAGGCGGGCGTCGAGCTGCTGCCCGGCGCGGAATTCGACGCGGGCAAGCTGGAGGCCGTCAAATGAGCGCTGAATTCTGGATCACAACACTAGCAATTGTGATGGGGCCCATCTGCGCTGTTCTAATTGCTCAATATTTTCAGAACCGAAAAGAAAAGCGGGAAAGAAAGCTGAATGTCTATAGGTCGTTGATGGCCGCTCGAAAGACTGCGCTTAGTCCCCAACGTGTAGAGGCGCTCAACCTTGTAGACGTCGAGTTTGCTGGCTCATCTCAAGTCCTCGCAGCACTTAATGAGTTAATGCAGGTCTACAATAGCGAAAGTCGATGGAAATCTGCAGATCAGAGCGTGAGGCTTAAGGCTATCCAAGACGCAGAAGACAAAACTGCGGATCTACTTCAGGCAATGGGCAAAGAGCTTGGGTTTTCTTTTGAGGCTCTGCAATTGCTTCGCAGCGGCTACCGTCCCGAGGCGTTCAATATTATCGAGGGCCAGCAGCACGATGCACGGGAATTCTTGGCATCGTTGAATAGAGGCACACGTGCTTTGCCGATCATCGTCGTGCCACCGAAGGTCCCCGAGGAGAGCTCAGAATGAAGAAAGAAAAGCTCTACCTCTTCGACACCACCCTGCGCGACGGGCAGCAGACCCAGGGCGTGCAGTTCTCCACGCCCGAGAAGCAGAAGATCGCAGCGGCGCTCGACGGGCTCGGGCTCGACTACATCGAAGGCGGCTGGCCCGGGGCGAACCCCACGGATTCGGCCTTCTTCGAGGTCGCGGAGAGCGCCCATGCGACCATGACCGCCTTCGGCATGACCAAGCGCGCGGGCCGCTCGGCGGCCAATGACGACGTGCTGGCGGCGGTC
The DNA here is from genome assembly GCF_054552075.1 of Roseivivax sp. Classification (NCBI taxonomy): domain Bacteria; kingdom Pseudomonadati; phylum Pseudomonadota; class Alphaproteobacteria; order Rhodobacterales; family Roseobacteraceae; genus Roseivivax; species Roseivivax sp. The sequence continues at coordinate 100,176 of NZ_JBTOLZ010000004.1, read as the reverse complement.
CTGAACGCCCGCACGCCGGCCGTCTGCCTGGTCGGCAAGAGCCATGTCTACCACGTCGAGGCGGCGCTCGGGATCAGCCGCGAGGAGAACCTCGAGAACATCCGCGCCTCCTTCGCCCATGTGGTCGCCGAGGGCCGCGAGGCGATCTTCGACGCCGAGCATTTCTTCGACGGTTATGCCGCGGACCCGGGCTATGCCCGCGCCTGCCTCGAGGCCGCGCTCGAGGGCGGGGCCCGCTGGGTGGTGCTTTGCGACACCAATGGCGGCACCCTGCCGGTGGTCATCGGAGAGGTGGTCTCGGAGCTGATCGCCACCGGCATCCCCGGCGACAGGCTGGGCATCCACACCCACAACGACACCGGCATGGCCGAGGCCGGGGCGCTGGCCGCCGTCGACGCCGGCGCGCGGCAGATCCAGGGCACGCTGAACGGGCTGGGCGAGCGCTGCGGCAATGCCAACCTCGTCTCGCTCCTGCCGACGCTCCTGATGAAGGAGCCCTATGCCAGCCGCTTCGAGACCGGGGTCAGCCGCGAGGCGCTGACCGGGCTCACCCGGATCAGCCGGATGCTCGACGACGTGCTGAACCGGGTGCCGATGAAGCAGCTGCCCTATGTGGGCGCCTCGGCCTTTGCGCATAAGGCGGGGCTGCATGCCTCGGCGGTGGTCAAGGCGCCGGACCTCTACGAGCATGTCGCGCCCGAGAGCGTCGGCAATGCCCGGGTGGTGCCGATGTCGAACCAGGCCGGGCGGTCGAACCTCAAGCGGCGGCTCTCCGAGGCCGGGCTCGAGGTGGCGGGCGACGATCCCGCGCTGGGGCGCATCCTCGACCGGGTCAAGGCGCGCGAGGACCAGGGCTATGCCTATGACACCGCGCAGGGCTCCTTCGAGATGCTCGCCCGCGAGGAGCTGGGCCTGATGCCCGACTTCTTCGAGGTCAAGCGCTACCGGGTCACCGTCGAGCGCCGCAAGAACAAGCGCAACGAGATGGTGTCGCTGTCCGAGGCGGTTGTGGTGGTGAAGATCGACGGCGAGAAGAAGCTCTCGGTCAGCGAGTCGATGGACGAGCTGGGCTCGGACCGGGGGCCACTGAATGCGCTGGCCAAGGCGTTGGCCAAGGACCTCGGGCCCTACCAGTCGGTGATCGAGGACATGCGGCTCATCGACTACAAGGTGCGGATCACCCAGGGCGGCACCGAGGCGGTGACCCGCGTGGTGATCGACAGCGAGGACGGCGAGGGCCGGCGCTGGTCGACCGTGGGGGTCTCGGCGAATATCGTCGACGCCTCCTTCGAGGCGCTGCTCGACGCGGTGCGCTGGAAGCTCGCGCGGGACGTCGTGCAGGGGTAGGGAGGTTCTTTGGGGACAGAGGTTGTCCCCTCTTGCGCCCGAACAGCACCGAAGGTGCCGGGCGCGCGCCGGACCGGCCCTATGGGCCGGCGCTTCTTGGGGTGGCGAGCTTAGTTCGTCGCTAGTCCTGACCTTGTTGGGATAAAGTGCGCAGCTCGGAGGTCGGAAGCGCCGTCCCCCGGTCCGGCGCGCGCCCTCGCTGGGAGGGGGGAGCACCGCTCCAACGTTGCCTTCAGAGCATGTCTCCAGCCTCGGTTCACAACACGCCGATCATGCCCGCCAACCCCCATGCGACGACGCCAGGGTCGGCGACCCCTTTGAACCACACCGCGCAGTTCCCCACGCAACATCTCCGTTCCATTCCCCCCCCTTGCGCCCGAATAGCATCAAAGATGCCGGGCGCGCGCCGGACCGGCCCCTTGGGCCGGCGCTCCTTGGGATGTTGTGCTTAGCCCGACGCTAGTCCTGACCTTGTTGGGATAAAGTGCGCAGCTCGGAGTGCAGCCGCGCCGGCCCCCGGTCCGGCGCGCGCCCTCTCTGAGAGGGGGGGGAGGACGGCGGACCGACCGTTGGGCTTCCACCATCCCCCGCGCCAAATCGCCCCGTCCCACCGCGCGCCCCACGCAAACCCCCTTTTCGCCGGGCGCCCGCGGGGCTAGGTGCCCCGCATGGACTTCGATGACGATCTCACGGCCTGCGCCCAGGCGGTCGAAAAGGGCGATCCGCCGCGCTTCCGGGCGGTCATGGCGGCGCCAGTCGCCGCGCGCCGGGTGCTCTTCCCGATCTATGCCTTCAACCTCGAGGTCGCCCGGGCGCCCTGGGTGACCTCGGAGCCGATGATCGGCGAGATGCGGCTGCAATGGTGGCGCGACGCCCTGGCCGAGATCGAGGCCGGCGGCGTGGTGCGGCGTCACGACGTGGTCACGCCCTTGGCGCTGGCGCTCGGGCCGGGGCTGGCGGAGCGGCTCGACCGGCTGGTCGGTGCGCGGCGCTGGGATCTCTACCCCGAGCCCTTCGAGGACCGCGAGCATTTCGACCGCTACATCGAGGAGACCGGCGGCCTCCTGCTTCTCGCCGCGGCGCGCAGCCTCGGCGAGGTCGACGAAACAGCCGCGCTCGGGGCGGGCTATGCGGCAGGGCTCGCGGCCTTCCTGCGCGCGGTGCCGGAGCTGCGCGCGAAGAACCGCCAGCCGCTGCTGTCCGAGGAGCACGGGCAACTCGCCGAGCTGGCCGAGCAGGGCCTCAAGCGTCTCGCCGAGGCGCGGCGGGCCAAGGTCTCGAAACCGGCGCGCCCGGCGTTCCTCGCGACCTGGGAGGCCGAGCCGGTGCTGAAGACGGTGCGGAAGGACCCCGCGGCGGTCCTCGAGGGGCGGCTGGAGCCGAACCCCGCGAAAAGCGCCGCGCGGCTGGCTTACCTGAAAGCGCTCGGGCGGTTCTGAAGGCCCGGGCCGGGGCGCAAAGCAGCGCCCCTCCCGCGAACCGAGGCCCTTAGCCTCACTCCGCCGCCTGCGTGCGCGGCCGCAGCGTCCGCCACAAGAGCGCCCCGCCCGCCAGCGCCAGGAGCGGCAGCATCGCCAGGTTCACCGCCGCCCAGCCGGCGCCGACGCTGCCGCCCGAGCAGTTCATCAGCCCGCCCGAGGCCAGCGAGGCCACCGCCACGCCGCCGAAGACGATCACGTCGTTCAGACCCTGGACGCGGCCGCGCTCCTCGGGGCGGTGGGCGCCCGCCAGCAGCGTCGTCGCGCCGATGAAGCCAAAGTTCCAGCCGACACCCAGAAGCACCAGCGCCAGGTAGAAATTGCCGAGCTCCATGCCCGCCAGCGCCACGATGCCCGCGCCCGCGAGGATCGCGAGGCCGAGCCCGATGACCTTCTCGACCCCGAAGCGCGCGATCACATGGCCGGTGAAGAAGGAGGGCACATACATCGCCAAGACATGCGCCGAGACGATGTTGGCGGCATCGGACTGGGCGAAGCCGCAGCCCACCACCGCGAGCGGCGTCGAGGTCATCACCAGGTTCATCAGCGCGTAGGAGACCATGGCGCAGATGATCGCCACGGCGATGCGCGGGGTGCGCAGCAGCTCGCCCCGGCTGCGCCCGGCGGGGGTCTCGGCGCTCGGGGCAGCGGGCTTGGGGATGTCGAGGAAGGCAAAAAGCCCCGCGCCCAGCACGTTCACCGCGATCACCGCGCCATAGGTGCCGAGGAAGGGCACCACGAAGGCCTCGGAGGTCAGCTTGACGATCTGCGGCCCGATCAGCGCCGAAATCAGCCCGCCCGCCAGCACGTAGGAGATGGCCTTGGGCCGGAAGGCCTCGGAGGCGGTGTCGGCGGCGGCGAAGCGGTAGAAGTTATGCGCGGCGAAATAGATCCCGGTCATGAAGGAGCCGAGCAGGAACAGCGGGAAGGAGGCGAACCAGAGCCCCGCGGCCCCGATCACCCCACCCAGCGCGCCGCCGGTGGCGCCGACGAAGAAGCCCGCCCGGCGACCGTGGCTCTGCATGAAGCTCGCCAGCGGCGAGGCCGAGACCATCGAGCCGATGATGATCAGCGAGATCGGCAGCGTCGCGAAGCAGGGGTTGCCCGCGAGCGACTGGCCGGCCAGCCCGCCGACGATGAAAATCATGGGCATCTGCGCGCCCAGGATCGCTTGGGCCGCGACGAGGACGGCGACGTTTTTCTTGGCGCGCTGATCGGTCATGCGGCATTGCTATCCCTCGCGCGGGGCGGCGGCAAGGCGTGGTCTTTGCGGCCTCAGGGGGATATGTCTTGCGCCATGAGGCAGGCCGTCGGGATCGTCACGGGCAGCGCGGAGGCGCGGGCGCTTCTGGCGCAGCTGCCGGAGGCCCGTGCGCTTTCGCCCGGGGCGCGACTGCCCGAGGATCTGACGGCGGTGATCGACGCCCGCCACCCCTGCGACCGCGCGGGCCACTGGGCGCTCTGGCGCGCTGCCCGCGCCCGGAGGCTGCCGCTTCTGCGGCTCGAGCGGCCGGGCTATGTTCCGCGCCCCGGGGCGCGCTGGCTCCGCGTCCGCGACATGGCCCGGGCGCTGCATCATCTGCCGCAGGGCGCCCGGGTCTTCGCCACCACCGGGGGCGAGGATTACGCGACGCTCGCGCGCTGGCCGGGCCATCTGATCCTGCGCCGGCGCGGCGGGGCAGGGGGCCGCCCCCCGGTCCGGGGCGCGCGGGTCCTGACCGCGCCCGGCCCCTTCGACATCGCCGGAGAGCGGGCGCTGATGCAGCGGCTCGGCGTCACCCATCTCATCACCCGCGACGCCGGCGGCAGCGGGAGCTGGCCCAAGATCGAGGCCGCCCGCCGCCTCGGCGTCACGGTCATCCTGATGTCCCGCGGCCCGGCGCCCCCGGGCCCCCGCGCAAGAACCCCCGAGGAGGCGCTTTCATGGCTGAGATCGGCCGCATCATCCTGACCGACGCCTGCGTCGCCGAGGGCGCGGCCTGGCTTGCCGAGGCCGAGCCGCGCTTTGCCCGCGCCATGGCGGCGACCGGGCCCCTGCCGCTGAGGCGCACACCCGACGGCTTCGGCCAGCTTCTGAACGCCATCGTCAGCCAGCAGGTCTCGGTCGCCTCGGCGCGGGCGATCCGGGGCCGGCTCGAGGCGGCAGGCTTCACCGAGGAGGCGGCGATCCGCGCGGTCTCGGAAGAGACACTGCGCGAGCACGGGTTGTCGCGGCAGAAGGCGCGCTACGCCAAGGCGCTGGCCGAGGCGCGGATCGACTACGCCGCCCTGCGCGAGACGCCCACCCAGGAGGTCGTCGCGACGCTGACCGAGGTGAAGGGCATCGGCGTCTGGACCGCCGAGATCTACGCGATGTTCGCGCTTGGCCGGGCGGATGTCTTCGCGCCCGGCGACCTGGCGCTACAGGAGGCCGCGCGGGTCCTCTTCGAGCTGCCCGAGCGCCCGCGCGAGAAGCCCCTGCGCGAGATGGCCCGCGCCTGGTCGCCCTGGCGATCGGTTGCAGCCCGGGCGCTCTGGGCCTACTACCACGTGGCAAAGGATCGAGAGGGCATCGCATGACGCGCGTATTGCAAGCCGGACGCAAGGAGCCCAAATCGGGCGAAACCCGCTCCGTCGTGGTCTTCCTGCATGGCTATGGCGCCAATGGCGCGGACCTTCTGGGCCTTGCCGATCCCCTGGCCGAACACCTGCCCGACACGCTATTCGTGGCGCCCGACGCGCCCGAGGCCTGCGCCGGGGCGCCCTTCGGCTTCCAGTGGTTCCCGATCCCCTGGATCGACGGCTCCAGCCAGGAGGACAGCGAAGAGGGCATGCGCGCCGCGGCCCAGGACCTCGACGCCTTCCTCGACAGCCTGATGGTCGACGAGGACGTCATGCCCGAGCAGGTGGCGCTTTTCGGCTTCTCGCAGGGCACCATGATGAGCCTGCAGGTGGCGCCTCGGCGCGAGGATGCGCTGGCGGGCATCGCGGGCTTCTCGGGGCGGCTTCTGAACCCCGAGCTCCTGGTCGACGAGGTGGTGTCCCGCCCGCCGGTGCTGCTGGTCCATGGCGACCAGGACGACGTGGTGCCGCCGCAAAGCCTGCCCGAGGCCGCCGAGGCCCTGCAGAAGGCCGGCTGGACCGACGTCTACGCCCATGTGATGAAGGGCACCGCTCATGGCATCGACCCCGAGGGCCTGGGCGTGGCGCTGGCCTTCCTGCGCGACAAATGCGGCTTCTGATCCCGCGCTGAGGTCTCTGCCTGTTACGCAGGCGTTACCGACTCGCCTTACTTGTCCACAGCGACACCGTATATTGCGAGGCTTGCCAGGTGGCGAACGCGATATATAGTGGAGATGTGGCTGGGGCGGGGCGTCCCGCCCTGGTGCTTGAGACGAGCAGACAGGGCGAAGGACGACTCCGCAGATGGACGGCGATTTCAGAACCAGCTTCGTACGGGAACCGGGGAGCCTCAGGCAGCATCCCGCGCTCGTGCTCAACGCGGATTACAGGCCGCTCTCCTATTACCCATTGAGCCTCTGGCCCTGGCAGGAGGCGGTGAAGGCGGCCTTCCTCGACCGGGTGGACATCATCGCCGAATACGACGAGGTCGTCCGAAGCCCCTCGATGAGCCTCAGGATCCCCAGCGTCGTCGTCCTCAAGGATTTCGTCAAACCCCAGAAGCGCGTGGCCTTCACGCGCTTCAATCTTTTTCTGAGGGACGAATTCCGCTGCCAATACTGCGGATCGAAGGGCGATCTGACCTTCGACCACGTTGTGCCGCGCGCCTCGGGCGGGATCACCAGCTGGGAAAACGTCGTCGCGGCCTGCGCGCCCTGCAACCTGCGCAAGGGCTCGAAGAGCCTGCGCCGCTCGGGCCTGACGCTGCGCAAGCCGCCGCGCCAGCCCGGCGCGGAGGGGCTGCGCAACATGGGCCGGAAGTTCCCGCCGAACCACCTGCACGACAGCTGGATCGATTTCCTCTACTGGGACGCCGAGCTCGAGGCCTGAGGTTTCAGCCCCAGCCAGGCCACCAGGGCGCTCGCGGCCGACAGGACCGCGGCGGCCCAGGCGACCGCCTGGAAGCCCGCGTTGGTGGCGCTCACGTGGCCCGCGCCGCTGCTCGCGGCGGCAAAGCTCTCGGTTCCGCCGGAGAGCGCATAGACCGCCCCGGCCAGGGCCCCGGCCAGCGCCACGGCGATCAGCCCCGCGACCCGCGTCACCGCGTTGTTGATGCCCGAGGCGATGCCGGTCTCGCCCTCGGCCACCGCCCCCATGACCGCCGTCGAGAGCGGCGCCACCACCAGCGCCATGCCGAGCCCCGCCAGCGCCATGCAGGGCAGCACGACGCGCCAGAACTCCTGCAGCGGCACCGTCAGCGCCAGTGCGCCATAGGCCAGGGCCACCAGCGCCGAGCCCGCCGCGATCGGCAGGCGCGGGCCGATCCGGTCGGCCAGCCGCCCAACCCAGGGCGAGAGCGTCGAGATGAAGACCGAGAGCGGCGCGAAGGCCAGAGCGGCGGTCAGCGGGCTGATGCCCCAGGTCGCGATCAGCGTCATCGGCAGGTAGAAGAGCATCGCCGTCAGCGCGAAATACAGGAAGAACGACAGAAGGTTGGCCGCCGCGAAGACGCGGTTGGCGAAGAGCCCCAGCGGCACCATGGGCGCGCGCACCCGGGCCTGGGAATAAAGAAAGCCCGCGAAGATGACCGCCCCAGCGCCGGCGAGATCCCAGCGCAGCCGCCCGCCGTGGCCCGCGCCTTCGCCGCCCGAGAGCCCCCAGGCGATCAGCAAGAGCCCCAGCGTCGCGAGGCCCGCGCCGAGGACGTCGAGCGGGCGGTCCTCCTGGGTGCGCCCGCCCGAGGCGAAGCGCCAGAGCAGCCAGAGCGCCAGCCCCCCGAGCGGCAGGTTCACCGCGAAGATCCAGCGCCAGGCGGCATCGCCGAAGGTGTCGAGCGCCAGCCCGCCGACCACCGGCCCGAGCGCGGTGGTCAGCGCCGAGGCGGCGGCCCAGGTGCCGATCGCCTGGCCGCGCTCCTCGCGCGGGTAGGCCTGGCTGATCAGCGCCAGCGAGCCCGGCACCATGAGCGCCGCGCCGATGCCCTGGATCGCCCGCGCGCCGATCAGCAGCTCGGGGCTCGGCGCCAATGCGCAGACCATGGAAGCCAGGACGAAGACCGCGATGCCCAGGCCGAAGACCCGCGCCACCCCGAAGCGGTCGCCGAGCGCGCCGCCCAAAAGGATCAGCGCCGAGAGCGTCAGCAGGTAGGCATTGCCGATCCACTGCGCCTCGACCAGCGAGGCTTCGAGCGTGGCGCGCATCGCGGGCAGGGCGATGGCCACCACGCTGCCGTCGATGAAGCCCAGGGCCGAGGCCAGGATCGCCGCGGCCAGCAGGTATTTCCGCGCCGCCGCCGTGCAGAGGGCGGAATCGAAAACGGGCCCCCGCGTGGCGGAGGCCCGTCCGTCATCTGTCCCGGTGTCCGTCATGGCGCGGACACCCCGGGGCGCATCAGCTGGTCTGCTGCGCGGGCTTCTGCGCCGGCGCGGCGGCTTGCGACTGGCCGCCCGAAGCCTGGCCCTGCGCGGCGGCGGGCTTGCCCTTGTTGGTCGACAGCGGGTCGTCCTGGCGCTGCACCGAGCCTTCGAAATGGGCGCCGCTCTCGATCGCGATGGTCTTGTGGATGATGTCGCCCTCGACGCGGGCGGTGGCGGTCAGGCGGACCTTCAGGCCGCGCACGCGGCCGACGATCCGGCCGTTGATCACCACGTCGTCGGCGATGACCTCGCCCTTGATGGTGGCGCTCTCGCCGATGGTCAGCAGATGCGCGCGGATGTCGCCCTCGACGGTGCCCTCGACCTGGATGTCGCCCGAGGTCTTGAGGTTGCCCTCGACGTGCAGATCGGCCGAAAGGATCGAGGCCGGCGGCTTGGCCTTGGGCGCGGAGGGCTTGAAGTCCGACTTGTAGTCCGGGGCGGCGGGCTTGGCGCTATCAGAGGCGGACGACGGTTTCGGCTCGTCCGCCTTCGGTGCGGGGTCGTTGATCTTGCTCTTAGAAAACATCGTTCGCAGCCTTGATATAGGTCATGGGATTCACGGGCTTACCGCCGACGCGCACCTCGTAATGCAGATGGGTGCCGGTCGAACGTCCGGTATTCCCCATAGCAGCAATCTGCTGCCCGCGCGAGACCCTTTGACCCACCTTGACCAGGAGCTTGGAATTATGGGCGTAGCGGGTCTCGATCCCGAACTCGTGCTTGATCTTCACCAGGCGGCCGTATCCCGACTGCCAGCCGGCATGCACCACGGTGCCGTCGGCGGTGGCATAGATCGGCGTCCCATGCGGCGCGGCGAAGTCGGTGCCGGCGTGCAACCGGCCCCAGCGGTAGCCGAAACCCGAGGTGAAGCGGAAGGGATCGCGCAGCGGCGAGGCGAAGGGCGCCTTCTGCGCGGCGATCCGGTAGAGGTTCAGCCGGTCCATCTGGTTGAGGATGCGGTTGGCGCGTTCGGCATCGGCGCCCAGATCCTCACCGCGGGTCGAGAAGGACAGCGGCGTCAGCGGGCCGCCCTGGCCGGAATAGCCGCGGCGCACCTGGCTGATGATCTGGTCGGGGTCCATGCCCGCGGCCTCGAACATCTTGTCGAGCGGCTTGACCGAGACGGTCATCGCCTCTTCGAGCTGGCGGAAGATCATGTCGTTCTTCTCTTCCATCAGCCGGATCTCGGTGCGCATCTCGTCGGCGCGCACGAAGGCGTCCTCGGCGTCGGCGACCACCTGGTCGCGCTCGGCGGCGGTGCGCGACAGCGCGTCGGTCAGAAGCGCCACGGTCTCGTTCTCGCCGGAGCCCGAGGCGGGCAGGCCGCCCTCGGCCTCGAGATCGCCCTTCAGCGCGGCGTATTGCTCGCGGGCGGCCTCGCGCTCCTTCATGGTCTTGCCGAGGGTCGATTGCACCACGTCGAGCCCGGTCTCCAGCTCGCGCACCTTGTTCTGCGCGGCCAGCAGTTCGGACTGCATCATCGAGACCTCGTCGAGCGCGGCGTTGAAGCGCTCCTGCGCGGCCACGGCCTCGGCGGCGCGGGCGTCGCGTTCCTCGGAGAGCGCGTTCAACCGTTGCTGATAAGTCACCTGATCGCGCAGAGCCTGATCGCGGAAGTTTCCAGCGCCGATCGAATCCATCAGAAGAACGGCAGTGGCGATGATCGTCCATCCGACCACCACGGTCCCGCCCAGCGTTGCGATGGCCTGGGTTTCCGGTCTCAGCCGGATGAAGCGGGTATCCGTGTCGGATTTCAGAAACAGTCGACGTTCAGGAAAGTACCGCTCCAGCGTCGAGTGGAGCTTGATGACAAGCTGCGTCCGCAAGTGTCCGTGTCCTCTTCCCGTCCCAATCACGGCGCTCGTTTCCCCTCACGGCACCTTGAGGCAAGGGGTTACAAAGACATTTCCGATAGCGCAACTTTTTCGGGCTTTGGAGCTGGCCAGACGGGCGGTTTCATGCCGTGTGGGCGAAAATCCGCCGATTCTGCGTGCCGTCTGGCGGAAAATTCGTGGCCCGCAGCGCGGGGCTACTGCGCCAGCGGCCAGTAGAAATCCGGCGCGAGCCCGGCCTCGGCGCGCTTTTCCTCGTTGAACGGCGGCTTCAGGGCGCCCTTGAAATAGCGCCGGACGAGGCGGTGAAACTCGGGCGTCGGGTCGGTCTCAAAGCGCCCGCAAAGGTAGTGGAACCACTTCGAGCCGTAGGCGACATGGCCCACTTCCTCGGCGTAGATCGTCTCGAGCGCGGCGACCGCGCTGTCGGCGCCGGCCTTGCGGAAGATTTCGATCATGCCCGGCGTCACGTCGAGCCCGCGCGCCTCGAGGACCATGGGCACCACGGCCAGCCGGCCCGGCAGGTCGTCCACCGTGTCCTCGGCGGCGCGCCACATGCCGGCATGGGCGGGCAGGGCGCCGTAGTGGCTGCCCGCCTCTTCGAGGCAGTCGCACATCAGGTTGAAATGCTTGGATTCCTCGTCCGCCGCCCGGACCCAGTCGTCGTAGAAGCCCAGCGGCATCGGCGTGCCGGTGAAGCGCGGGATGATGTCCCAGTGCAGGTCGACGGCGTTGAGCTCGATGTGGGCCACCGCGTGCAGTAGCGCGATGCGCCCGGCCTCGGAGCCGGGCTTGCGCTTGGGCACGTCGCGGGGGTCGCGCAGCTCGGGCGCCTCGGGACGCGCGGGCCGCAGCGGCGGCTCGGCTTCGCCCAGAGGGATCTCCTTGCCCTCGGCCCGGGCGGCCTGCCACTCCGCCGCGTATCTGCGGGACTTGGCGGTCTTCTCGCGTCCGTCGGCGGTGGTCAGCACGTCCACCGCCATCTCTGCCAGGCTCATCTGCATAAGGCGCTTTCTCCCGCGTCTTCTTCGATGCGGGCGGGCCTATCAGAGCTCTTTGACGCGCTCCAGCACCGCGTCGGCGTGGCCCGGCACCTTCACCTTGCGCCAGACCTCGGCGAGCCGCCCCTCGGCGTCGATCAGGAAGGTCGCGCGCTCGATGCCCATGAAGGTCTTGCCGTACATCTTCTTCTCGACCCAGACGCCGAAATCCTCCGAGGCCGAGCCCGCCTCGTCGGACAGAAGCGGCACGGTGAGGGACTTCTTGGCCATGAACTTGTCATGGCTCGCGAGGCTGTCCTTGGAGATGCCGTAGACCCTCACGCCGGCGGCCTCGAACTCGGGCAGGAGGCGGGTGAAATCCTCGTTCTCCTTGGTGCAGCCCGAGGTGTCGTCGCGGGGGTAGAAGAACAGCACCACCGGCGCGCCGCGCAAGGCCGAGAGCGTCACCTCGGCGCCGCCGGTCACCGGCAGGGTAAAGTCGGGGGCCATCTCGCCGCGCTCGGGCATCCTGTCATCCTCTTGATCGTGACCGCGCTGCCCCGTTCCCAAAGTGGTCGGTTTCGCGCTAGTGAATGTATCGCAGGCGCGAGGATAAACCGGCGGGGCGTGGCTTCCAGTGGCGGAGAGCAAAAAACCGAAAGCGGGATGGCTGGGCCGGCTGGGCCGGGTCAGCGGCTGGAGCCTGGGGCTGATCCTCTCGGTCGGGGCCATGGCGGGGCTGATCCTCTATGCGCTGCTGGGCCGGCCGATCGACGCGCCGGGCTGGCTGAGCGAGCGCATCGAGACACGGCTGGAAGAGGCGCTGCCGGGCTTCGACCTGGAGTTCAGCGCGCTGCGGCTGCAGCTCCTTTCCGAAGGGCTGGTGCGGGTCGGGCTGACCGACGTGCGGCTCCGGACCGAGGCGACGGGCGCCGAGGTCGCGAGCCTGGGCGAATTGCGCGCCGGGCTCTCGGCGCGGGCGCTCCTGTCGCGCGAGATCGCGCTGGAGGAGGCCGAGGCCTCGGGGCTTCTCCTGACCATGGAGCGCGACGAGGCCGGCGCGCTCAGTCTCGGGCTGACGCTCGGGCAGGGCGGGGCGCGCCCCGATCTGCCCACGGTGATCGCCCGGATCGACGAGGCGCTCGGCACGCCCAGGCTCGACGGGCTCGACCGGGTCGGCATCGACGGCATCACGCTGCGCTACGAGGACGCCCGCGCCCGCCGCGGCTGGACCGCCGACGGCGGCACGCTGGTCGCCGAACGGGTGGCCGGCGCGCTGCGGCTTAGGGGCGAGATCGCGCTGCTGGGCGGCGAGACGGGCCTCGGCCTTGTCGAGATCGACGCCGAAAGCGACATCGGCGCGCAGGACGTGAGCTTCGGGCTCAGCCTCGACACGCTGGCCTCGGGCGACATCGCCACGCAAAGCCCGGCGCTGGCCTGGCTCGAGGCGATCCGCGCGCCGATCTCGGGCGACCTGCGCGGCTATCTCGACGAAAGCGGCGCGCTTGGCGGGCTCGACGTGACGCTGGCCATCGGCGAGGGCGCATTGCAGCCGACGCCGGGGGCCACGCCCGTGGCCTTCGCCGGGGCCCGCACCGCCTTCGGCTACATCCCGCAGACCGGGCAGCTGCGCTTCACCGAGGTCTCGGTCGACAGCGCCTTCGGCCGCGCCGAGGCCGAGGGCCGCGTCTCGCTGACCGAAGAGGGCGCCTTCGTCGGGCAGTTCACCCTGGCCGATCTCTCGACCAACCCGCAGGACATCTTCGGCGCGCCGCTCGAGATCGACCGCGCCGAGGCCGACATGCGGCTGAGCCTCGATCCCTTCCGGCTGGAACTGGGCCGCTTCCGGGTGGTGGACCCGGAGATGCCGCTGCGCGCCTCGGGCCGGGCCGAGGCCGGGCAGGACGGCTGGCGCGTCGCGCTCGACGCCGAGATCGCCGAGACCACGCCGGGCATCGTGACCACCTATTGGCCCGCGCGGCTGGCGCCCCAGACCCGCAACTGGGTGGTCGCCAATGTCGAGACCGGGCGGCTGCGCGACGCCAGGATCGCCCTGCGTTTCGCGCCCGACCGCGCGGCGCCGCTGCGCTACATCGACCTGCGCTTCGAGGAGGCGCGGGTGCGCTTCGCCGAGACCCTGCCGCCGGTCGAATCCGCCGAAGGGCAGCTGGTGATCCACGGCGACCGGCTGGCGGTCATGGTCGACCGGGGCACCGCCCATCCCGCCGAAGGCGGGCCGATCGATCTGGGCGGCAGCACCTTCGTGATCGCCGACGGCTCGCAGAAACCCGCGACCGGCGAGCTGCGGCTCGACACGCGGTCCTCAGTGACGGCGCTTCTGTCCTTTCTCGACGCCGACCCGATGCGGGTCATGCAACGCGCCAACCGCCCCGTGGCGCTGATCGACGGGGAGATCGCGGCGACCGGCACCCTGCGGTTGCCGCTCCGCAGCGGCATCCGGCTGCCCGACATGCAGATCGACCTCACCGGCACCGTGGCGAATGCCACGAGCGAGAGCCTGGTGCCGAACCGGAGGCTCACCGCCGAGCAGCTCGACGTTTCGGTCACCGAGACCGGGCTGACCGTCTCGGGGCAGGCGGCGCTCTCGGACGTGCCGCTCCGGGGCCGCTTCGCGCTGCCCTTCGGTGAGGCGCAGGGCGAGCCGGCCCGGGTCGAGGCCGAGGTGACGCTGTCGGACAGCGCCGCGCGCGCTTTCGGCGTGACCCTGCCCGAGGGCTTCCTGCGCGGCAGCGGGCCCGGGCGCTTCACCCTGACGCTGGCGCCGGAAACGCCGCCGCGCTTCGAGCTGACCTCGGAGCTCGCGGGCCTTGCCCTCTCGATACCGGCGATCAACTGGGGCCTCTCGCGCGAGGCGACGGGTCGCTTCGAGCTGGCGGGCAGCCTCGGCGAGCGCGTCAGCCTCGAGGGCCTCCGGCTGTCCGGCGCGGGGCTGCAGGCGCGGGGCAACGTGGCGCTCGCAGACGATGGCGGCTTCCAGCGGCTCGACCTGCCCGAGGTCTCGGTGGGCGGCTGGTTCGACGGGGCGGTGACGCTCAGCGCGCGCGGCGCCGGGCGTCCGCCGGCCATCGCGATCAACGGCGGCACGCTGGACCTGCGCCGGGCCGAGCTGGGCGGCAGCGGCGGCGCGGTCGGCGGGGGCGGCGCGCCGATCCCGCTCTCGGTATCGCTCGACCGGCTCTATGTGACCGAGGGCATCATCCTGCGCGGCCTCTCGGGCGACTTCCAGGTCGCCGGCGGGCTCAACGGGCGCTTCACCTCGGGGCTCGAGGGCGACGGCGTGCGGATCAGCGGCGCGGCGGTGCCGCAGAACGGCGGCACGGCGATCCGGCTCGAATCCGACAACGCCGGCGCGGTGCTCGAGGCGGCGGGGCTCTTCCGTCAGGTCGACGACGGCACGCTCGACATGACGCTGGTGCCGGTCCGGGGTGCGCGCGGCACCTATGACGGGCGGCTCAAGGTCAGCGACGCCCGGCTGCGCGACGCGCCGATCCTGGGCGCGCTGCTCGACGCGGTCTCGATCGTCGGCATCATCGACCAGCTCGAGGGGCCGGGGATCTATTTCTCCGACGTGGACGCGCAGTTCCGCCTGACCCCGCGCCAGCTGGTGATCGAACGCGCCGCGGCGGTCGGCCCCTCGATGGGCATCTCGGTCGACGGCTACCTCGACCTCGCCAACCGGCGGATCGACGTGCAGGGGGTCTTCTCGCCGATCTACTTCCTGAACGGCGTGGGCCAGCTTCTGACCCGCCCGGGCGAGGGGCTCTTCGGCTTCAACTTCAACGTGACCGGCGCGATGGCCGAGCCCCGGGTTGCGGTCAATCCGCTTTCGGTGTTCACACCCGGCATGTTCCGCGAGATCTTCCGGCGCCCGCCGCCGAGCCCGGGGAACTGATCCCGAGACCGCACCGAAGACCACCCGAGGCCCGCCCGAGATGCTGCTTTCCGATTTCGATTTCGACCTGCCCGAGGACCGGATCGCGACCCGGCCCGCGCGGCCGCGCTCCTCCGCGCGGCTCCTGGTGGCCGAGGGCTCTGCCACCCATGACGCGGTGGTGCGCGATCTGCCCGACTGGCTGCGTCCCGGCGACCGGCTGGTCCTGAACGACACCCGCGTGATCCCGGCGCGGCTTTCGGGCACCCGGCGGCGGTCGGGACCTGAAGGCCCGACCGAGGCGCGGATCGAGGTGACGCTCCTTGAGCCGCAGGCCGACGGCAGCTGGGGCGCGCTGGTCAAGCCGTTGAAGAAGCTGCGCGAGGGTGAGGAGGTTGTCTTCTCCGAGGCTCTCTCCGCCACGCTCGAGGCCAAGGAGGACGGCCAGGCCAGGCTGCGCTTCAACCTCTCGGGCGAGGATTTCGACGCCGCCCTGGCCGAGGCCGGGGCCATGCCGCTGCCGCCCTATATCGCCGCCAAGCGCCCCGCTGATGCCCGCGACAAGGAGGACTACCAGACCATCTGGGCCCGCCGCTCGGGCGCGGTCGCGGCGCCCACGGCATCGCTGCATTTCGATGCGCCGCTCCTTGAGGCGCTGGAGGCCCGCGGCGTCACCTTCAGCCATGTCACCCTGCATGTGGGCGCGGGCACCTTCCTGCCGGTCAAGGTCGAGGATGTGACCACCCACAAGATGCACGCCGAATGGGGCGAGGTCAGCGCCGAGGCTGCGGAGGAGATCGCCGCGACCCGCGCCGCGGGCGGGCGGATCATCCCTGTCGGCACCACCGCCCTGCGCCTGATCGAAAGCGCGGCGCGCGAGACCGGCGCCATCGCGCCTTTCGCGGGCGAGACCGACATCTTCATCTATCCCGGCTTCACCTTCCGGGTGACCGATGCGCTGATGACCAATTTCCACCTGCCGAAATCGACGCTGATGATGCTGGTGGCGGCCCTCATGGGGCGCGAGCGGATCCTCGAGATCTATGCCCACGCCATCGCCGAGCGCTACCGGTTCTTCTCCTACGGGGACGCCTCGCTGCTGATCCCCTGAGCCGAAAGTGCCGTTTGCGACAGACCCCTGTCGCGGGGCCGTTGTGACCCCCCGGAGAATCGCGCTAAGGCGGCGGCGAAACGACAGGGGACACCCGCCATGATCCAGGTATTCAACAGCTCCTGGGCCCTGCTTCTGGGCATGACGCTCTTGATGGTCGGCAACGGCCTCCAGGGCTCGCTCCTGGGTGTCCGGGGCTCGGCGCAGGGCTTTTCGCCCTTCATGATGTCGATCGTCATGGCGGCCTATTTCCTGGGCTTCATCATCGCCTCGCAGATGACCCCGCGGATGATCCAGCGGGTCGGCCATGTGCGCGTCTTCGCGGCCCTCGGCTCGATCGTCTCGGCGGTGCTGATCCTGTTCCCCGCGCTGCCCTATGCGCCCTTCTGGGTCGCTGGCCGGGTGGTCCTGGGCTTTGCCTTCTGCGGTCTCTACGTCACCGCCGAGAGCTGGCTGAACAACTCCTCGACCAACGAGACCCGAGGGCAGGCGCTGTCGCTCTACATGATCGTGCAGATGGTCGGCATCATCGCCGCCCAGGCGATCCTGAACCTGCCGGACCAGTCGGGCTTCCTGCTCTTCGTGATCCCTTCGGTGCTGGTCTCGCTGGCCTTCGCGCCGATCCTTCTGAGCATCTCTCCGACGCCGGCCTTCGAGTCGACCAAGCGGATGACGCTGGGCCAGCTCTTCCAGTCCTCGCCCCTGGGTTGCGTCGGCATGGCGCTCATGGGCTCGGTCTTCGCGGCGCAGTTCGGCATGGCGGCGGTCTTCGCCACCGAGGCCGGGTTGAGCCTGGCGCAGACCTCGATCTTCGTGGCGGCCTTCTACACCGGCGCGCTGATCTTCCAGTATCCCCTGGGTTATGTCTCCGACCGCATGGACCGGCGCCTGCTGATCTCCATCGTGGCGGGCGTCGGCGGTGCCGCGGCGGTTGTGGCCTCGCTTTTCTCCGAGCAGTTCCTGGTGCTGGTCGGCGCGGCCTTCATGATCGGCGGCGCGGCCAACCCGCTTTATTCGCTGCTGATCGCCCATACCAACGACTTCCTCGAGTTCGAGGACATGGCGGCGGCCTCGGCGGGGCTGCAGTTCCTGAACGGTGTCTTCGCGGTCATGGGCCCGATCCTGACCGGTTTCCTGATGACCACCTCGGGGCCCGCGGCCTTCTTCGTGCTGATCGCCATCCCGATGCTGATGCTCATGGGCTACGCGCTCTGGCGCGCCTCGCGCCGTCCGACCGCCGATGACACCAACGACTACATCCCGGTGATGCCGACCGCCTCCATGGTGGCCATGGGTGCCGCACAGGACTGGGCGATCGAGACCGCCGAGGCCGAGGCGGACGGCGAGGAGGACGCGGATCCTGTGTCCCCCGGCGCCCGCCCGGGCGCGGAGGGCTGAGGCGCAACCCTGTCACATCGTTGACATAAAAGGTGATTGTGCCCTCCGGTGCGCGCGTGATTACCCTTGGGGAAGGGTAGTGATGTTGGACGAGGGAGCGGAGCCATGACCGCCGGACCCGAGGAGATATTGGCCTTCTGGCTCGACGAGGTCGGACCGGAAGGGTGGTATAAGCAGGAGGACGCGCTCGACGCCGAGATCACCCGGCGCTTCGGGCCGAGCTACGAGGCGGCGATGGAGGGCCATCACGCGCTCTGGCTGACCTATCCCTCGGGGGTCCTGGCCTATGTGATCCTGATCGACCAGTTCGCCCGCAACATGTTCCGCGGCTCGGCCCGGGCCTTCGCCGGCGACCAGATCGCGCTCGCGGCGGCGAAACAGGCGATCCGCAAGCAGTGGGACCTGAAGATCGACGCCCCGGCGCGGCAGTTCTTCTACCTGCCCTTGATGCATTCGGAGAACCTCTGCGACCAGGAGCAATGCGTGCGCCTGATGAAGGAGCGGATGCCCGAGGCCGAGAGCAACCTGCTGCACGCCCGCGTGCACCGCGAGGTGATCCGGCTCTTCGGGCGGTTCCCCTACCGCAACGGCGCGCTCGGCCGGAAGACGACCTCGCAGGAGGAGCGCTTCGCCGAGGACGGCGGCTACGGCGCGCTGTTGCGCGAGATGCAGGCGGAG
Source organism: Roseivivax sp. (assembly GCF_054552075.1). Classification (NCBI taxonomy): domain Bacteria; kingdom Pseudomonadati; phylum Pseudomonadota; class Alphaproteobacteria; order Rhodobacterales; family Roseobacteraceae; genus Roseivivax; species Roseivivax sp. The sequence goes on along the minus strand of NZ_JBTOLZ010000004.1, from coordinate 81,944 downwards.
AAGGCGGCGTAACAGGGGGGGCTGGCTCGGACAAGCCACCGCTTCTTGCGCGCTTTATTGACGCTAGTGGACGGGGCGGTAGGACGCGGCTTACGCACGTTGAATCCATGACAGGCGTCTGCACTAAGATCCTCGGGTCCAATCAAGGCCCTTCTTGCGCCCGAATAGCACCGAAGGTGCCGGGCGCGCGCCGGACCGGCCCCTTGGGCCGGCGCTCTTTGGCATGGCGTGCTCAGATTACCCCTAGCCCTGACCTTGTTGGGATAAAGCGCCTCGCTCAGAGGTTGGCAGCGCCGGCCCCCGGTCCGGTGCGCGCCCTCTGTTCGGGATGGGTGGTAGGGGCACCCAGCACGACACGGGGGAGTTCATTCCTACGGTAGAGGCCGAGACCCTCGGCACTCCTCCGGTTAGCAGTCTTTCCGACCTGGCATCCCAAGCGCCTCCTTGCGCCCGAATAGCATCGAAGATGCCGAGCGCGCGCCGGACCGGCCCCTTGGGCCGGCGCTCTTGTGGGTGGCGCGCCCAACTCGCCTCTAGCCTTGACCTTGCCGGGATAAAGCGCCTCGCTCAGAGGTAAGCAGCGCCGGCCCCCGGTCCGGCGCGTGCCCTCTGATCGTGCTTGTGGAGAGGGCGGTATGGTGCAGGTTTTAGTGGTGTCGCTCGAGGCAGGCGCTCGCGCTGAAGCACCGGGTTCAGCCTTGGCCCTTCCTTCGCCGTCTGCTGTGCAGGGTGGCGCGGGGTGGCGCCGCGTCCCAGACCAACCATCACAAAAAAGGGCCGCCCCTCACGGACGGCCCGGTCACGTTCCGCAAAGGCGCGGCAACCACCACGCCCCGCAGCACCTCACCCGCTCTTCGCCCCGATCCCCAGCTCCGCGATCCGGCGCTCTAGGAACGACCGCCCGCGGCGCTCGGCGAGGCGGACGCGCATGCAGGTGAGATATTCCTCCTCAAGCGTGGTCGAGGCGGCGGCGAGCACCTCGGCCACCTCGACGTGCAGCCGGTCCTCGCCCGAGGCGTCCATCGCCGCCAGGGTGTCCCGGGCGAGCCGGTCGGCGAGCTCGGTGATATAGGAGGCCATCTCCGCCGCCTTACCGCGTCGTCTCGGTCAGGCGCCGCTTCACGTAGCCGGTGACCGTGTCGATCATGGTCTCCATGTGCGGCTCCTCGAAGAAATGGCCGGAGCCCTCGATCTCTTCGTGGGTGATGGTGATGCCCTTCTGGTCCTGCAGCTTGCCCACCAGCTGGCGGGTGTCGCCGGGGGTCGCCACGCGGTCGGCGGTGCCGTTCACGATCAGGCCCGAGGAGGGGCAGGGCGCCAGGAAGGAGAAGTCATACATATTGGCCGGCGGGCTGGCCGAGATGAAGCCGGTGATCTCGGGCCGGCGCATCAGGAGCTGCATGCCGATCCAGGCCCCGAAGGAGAAGCCCGCGACCCAGCAATGCTTGGAATTGGCGTTGAGCGATTGCAGGTAATCGAGCGCGGCGGCCGCATCGGACAGCTCGCCCACCCCCTGGTCGTATTCGCCCTGGCTGCGCCCGACACCGCGGAAATTGAACCGCATGACGGTGAAGCCCATGTTGTAGAAGGCGTAATGCAGGTTGTAGACAACCTTGTTGTTCATCGTGCCGCCGAACTGCGGATGCGGATGCAGCACGATGGCGATCGGCGCGTCGCGGTCCTTCTGCGGGTGGTAACGGCCTTCGAGGCGGCCTTCGGGTCCGGGAAAAATAACCTCGGGCATGAGGCGCGAAGCTCCTTTGGATACGGGAAATCTTGACGACTTCCCTCAACCTATTTAGAACAATTCTAAATCCGGGGCTGCGCCCCTTTTGACTCCGTGCGAGATAGGCAAACCGGGGATTGAGGTCAATCGCCGCATGGGGCAAACCGGCTTGGCCGCGAAGGAGCGACGCGATGAAACTCAGCACCAAGGGCCGTTACGCGATGGTCGCGCTTGTCGATATCGCGATGCAACCCGAGGGGGACCTCGTGACCCTCTCGGATATCGCGCGGCGGCAGGACATTTCGCTGGCCTATCTCGAACAGCTCTTCGTGAAGCTGCGCCGGGCGGAGCTGGTGACCTCGGTCCGGGGCCCCGGCGGCGGCTACCGGCTGTCGCGCCCCTCGACCGAGATCCGCGTGGTCGACGTGCTGTCCGCCGTCGACGAGACGGTGGACGCCATGCACAAGGGCGCCGGCGCCTCGGGCGGGCTCTCGGGGTCGAAGGCGCAATCGCTGTCGAACCGGCTCTGGCAGGGGCTCTCGGCGCATGTCTATGTCTTCCTGCACCAGACCCGGCTTTCCGACGTGGTGGGCAACGCGCTGGTGCCATGCCCGGCGGTGCCCTCGCTCTTTGCCGTGGTGGACGACAGCTGATGCCCGGGAGCGCTTCACCGATCCGCAGGGCGGGCGCCGCCGTATCCCCGGAGAGCCACGCTTTGCCAAGACAAGGGGGCCGGCCGTGAGCCAGAGGGTGTATCTTGACTGGAACGCCACCGCGCCGCTGCGGCGCGAGGCCCGTGACGCGATGATCGCGGCCATGGACCAGGTCGGCAATCCCTCCTCGGTCCACGCCGAGGGACGTGCCGCCAAGTCCATCGTCGAGACCGCGCGCCGCCAGGTGGCGACCGCGCTCGGCGCCGACGGGGCGGATGTGATCTTTCTCTCGGGCGCCACCGAGGCCGCGGCGCTGGGGCTCGCGGGCCGCGCGCTCAAGGGCGGCGACATCGAACATGACGCCGTGGCCGCCTGGATCGAGCCGAGCCTGCCGGTCGACGGCGAGGGCCGGGTGACGGTGGACGATCCGGGCGACAGCGTCCTGCAGGCCGCCAACAGCGAGACCGGCGTGATCCAGCGCCTGCCCGAGGGTCTGGCCCTGACCGATGCCACTCAGGTCTTCGGCAAACGGCCCTTCGCCTTCAACTGGACCGGCGCGCGCATGGCCATCGTTTCGGCGCACAAGCTCGGCGGGCCCAAGGGCGTCGGGGCGCTGGTCATGCCGCGCGGCACCGATCTTGCGGCGCAGATCCGCGGCGGCGGCCAGGAGATGGGGCGCCGCTCGGGCACCGAGAACCTGATCGGCATCGCCGGCTTCGGCGCCGCGGCCCAGGCCGCCGCCGGTGATCTGGACGCGGATCGCTGGGCGGAGATCGAAAAACTTAGAAACATTCTAGAAGAAGCCGTTGCAGAGGCCGCGCCCGAGGTTAAGTTCATGGGCAAGGCGGCGCCGCGCCTGCCCAACACCAGTTGTTTCTCGGTGCCGGGCTGGAAAGGCGAGACGCAGGTCATGCAGATGGACCTCGCCGGCTTCGCGATCAGCGCGGGCTCGGCCTGTTCCTCGGGCAAGGTCCGCGAGAGCCGCGTGCTGAGGGCGATGGGCGCGGATGCCGCGACCGCCTCCGGCGCGATCAGGGTCAGCCTCGGGCTCGAGACGACGGAAGAAGACGTGATGCGCTTTGCCCAGACCTGGGCGCGGCACAGGGACAAACACCGGGCGCGGGCGGCCTGACAGGGCCGGGACGCGCGACAGAAGCAGGATTAGGAAAGGTCGGACGATGACAGCTCTCGACACTCCCGAAGTGAAGGAAGGCGTCGACCAGGAAACGGTCGACAAGGTCCGCAACCTCGGCGGCAAGTACAAATACGGCTGGGAAACCGACATCGAGATGGAATACGCGCCGAAAGGGCTGACGCCCGACATCGTGCGCCTCATCTCCGAGAAGAACGAAGAGCCCGAGTGGATGACCGAATGGCGTCTGCAGGCCTATGAGCGCTGGCTCCAGAAGGAAGAGCCGAATTGGGCGATGGTCGACTATCCCCAGATCGACTTCCAGAACCAGTATTACTACGCCCGCCCGAAGAGCATGGAAGAGAAGCCGAAGTCGCTCGACGAGGTGGATCCGAAGCTCCTTGAGACCTACGAGAAGCTGGGTATCCCGCTGCGCGAGCAGATGATCCTGGCCGGCGTCGAGGGCGCCGATGAGGCCGCCCCCGCCGAGGGCCGCGAGAGCGAGCGCAAGGTCGCCGTGGACGCGGTCTTCGACAGCGTCTCGGTCGGCACCACCTTCCAGAAGGAGCTGGAAAAGGCCGGCGTGATCTTCTGCTCGATCTCCGAGGCGATCCGCAATCACCCGGAGCTGGTGAAGAAGTACCTGGGCTCGGTCGTGCCGGTCTCGGACAACTTCTACGCCACGCTGAACTCGGCGGTCTTCTCGGACGGCTCCTTCGTCTACGTGCCGCCGGGCGTGCGCTGCCCGATGGAGCTCTCGACCTATTTCCGCATCAACGCCGAGAACACCGGCCAGTTCGAGCGGACGCTGATCATCGCCGACAAGGGCTCCTACGTGTCCTACCTCGAAGGCTGCACCGCGCCCCAGCGCGACCAGGCGCAGCTGCATGCCGCGGTGGTCGAGATCATCGCCGAGGAAGACGCCGAGGTGAAGTATTCCACCGTGCAGAACTGGTTCCCCGGGGACGAGGAAGGCCGCGGTGGCATCTACAACTTCGTGACCAAGCGCGCCGATTGCCGGGGTGACCGCTCCAAGGTGATGTGGACCCAGGTCGAGACCGGCTCCGCGGTGACCTGGAAGTATCCCTCCTGCATCCTGCGCGGCAACGAGAGCCAGGGCGAGTTCTACTCGATCGCGATCACCAACAACCATCAGCAGGCCGACACCGGCACCAAGATGGTGCACCTGGGCAAGAACACCCGCTCGCGGATCGTCTCCAAGGGCATCTCGGCGGGGCAGGCGCAGAACACCTACCGCGGGCTTGTCTCGATGCACCCCAAGGCAGTGAACTCGCGCAACTACACCCAGTGCGACAGCCTCCTGATCGGCGACAAATGCGGGGCCCACACGGTTCCCTACATCGAGGTAAAGAACAACTCGAGCCGGGTGGAGCACGAGGCCACGACCTCCAAGGTCGATGACGACCAGATGTTCTACTGCCGCCAGCGCGGCATGGACGAGGAAGAGGCCGTGGCGCTGATCGTCAACGGTTTCGCCAAGGAGGTGCTGCAGGCCCTGCCCATGGAGTTCGCCATGGAAGCCCAGCAGCTCGTGGCGATCTCGCTCGAAGGCTCCGTCGGCTAAGCCGGCGCGCGGGGAGCGGGCCTTGGGCGGCGCGGCAAAGGGCCCTCAGCGGGCCAAGGGGCAGGGGGCGCACCCCCCGGCCACCGCGGCCCGCCGGGCCCTGACGGGAGCGGCGGCATGCTGAAGTTCGCCCTCCTGCCCGCCTTTCTGACCGGGGTCTTCTGCCTGGGCTTCTCGGTCGTGGTGAACGCCGTGGCCGGGGCCCTCGACCTCGGGGTCTTCCTGGGGATCTCGTTCCTCTCGGGGTTCCTCGGCAATATCTTCGCCCAGCTCGTCACCGGCAGGAGAAAGAAATGAGCGCCGAACTTCTGGCCTATCTGCTGCTGAAAAGCGCGGGCGCGGGCATCGGGGCGGCCATCGGCGCCTTCATCGGGCTGATGATCCGCGCCCGCCGGGGCAACCGGCAGGGCCTAATCATGGGCTCGATCACGCTGACCTCCATGGTGGCCGGCCTGGCCGCGCTGCTGTTCCTGATGATCATCAACTACGCAATGCTGCCGTCATGATCCTGTCGACCACGCATACCCTCGAGGGCCGCCCGATCCGCGCTTACCGCGGCATCGTCGTCGGCGAGGCGTTCATGGGCGCCAATGTCTTCCGGGACTTCTTCGCCCAGGTCACCGACATCGTCGGCGGCCGCTCGGGCGCCTATGAGGCCAAGCTCGAGGATGCCCGCGACACCGCCATGCGCGAGCTGGAAGCCCGCGCGCGGCAGGCCGGGGCCAATGCCGTGGTGGGCATCGACATCGACTACGAGGTCGTGGGCGAGTCGATGCTCATGGTTTCGGTCTCCGGCACCGCCGTCGTGGTGGAGGACATCTGAGCCATGGCCAAGGACCGCATCGAGGACAGCACCGAGGCCGAGATCCGCCGCCTGGCGGAGATCCTCGCGCCTGCGCGGCTGACCGAGATCGTGGACATCGGCGCCAATCCGACCGAACTGCCGGTCTACATGCCGCTGGTCGCGGCGGGGGCGGCCCGGGTCACCGGCTTCGAGCCGCAGCCCTCGGCCTTCGCGGCCCTGGCCGACCGGCAGGGCCCGCACGAACGCTACCTGCCGCATGCGGTGGGCGACGGCACCCAGGGCACGCTGAACGTCTGCCGCTCGGGCGGCTTCACCTCGCTTTTCACGCCGGACCGCCGCGCGCAAGGCTACCTGAACAAGCCGCGCTTGTCGCGCATGACCGAGGTCCGCGAGCGGATCGGGATCGAGACCCGGCGGCTCGACGACATCGCCGAGATCGAGCGGCTCGACCTTCTGAAGATCGACATCCAGGGCGGCGAGCTGGCGGTCTTCGAGAACGGCCGGGCCCGGCTGGCGCGGACGCTGGCGGTGATCACCGAGGTGGCCTTCATGCCGCTTTACGAGGATCAGCCGCTTCTGCACGACCAGATGCGCGAGCTGACGGGGCAGGGGTTCCAGCTGCACAGCTTCCTGAGCAGCGCCGGCGCGCAGATGCGTGAGGCGGCGGAGCTGCCGCTCAAGCCGCGCAGCCTCTCGCCGCAGCTTCTGGACGGCGACGCGCTGTTCCTGCGCGACCCGCGCGACATGCAGGACTTCTCGGACGAGGAGCTGAAGCATTACGCGCTGATCGCCGCGGGCGCGCTGCGGCTGCCCGACCTCGTGGCACGCTGCCTGCGCGCGCTGATCGGGCGCGGCGCGCTGCCCGAGACGGCCTTTGCCGCCTATACCGAGATCCTGCAGGGGGCCGCGCGGCGATGACCGGCACCGAGGTCATATCCCGCCCCGAGCTCACCATGCCCGAGGCCGAGGCCGCGCTTCTGCGCGCCGAATACGCCCGCGCCGAGGTGATCCTCGAATACGGCTCGGGCGGCTCGACGGTGCTGGCGGGCGAGATGCCCGGCAAGCAGGTGACCTCGGTCGAATCCGACCCCGACTGGGCGCGGATGATGCAGGGCTGGTTCGCCGCCCATCCGCCCGCCGAGGGAACAAGCGTCGAGGTGCTCTGGTCCGACATCGGCGCCACCCGTGAATGGGGGCACCCGGTCGATGACACCGAATGGAAGCGCTACCCGCGCTACCCGCTCGAGGTCTGGACCAAGGAAGGCTTTCGCCAGCCGCAGGTGGTGCTGGTGGACGGCCGTTTCCGGCAGGGCTGCGCGCTCGCCGCGAAATTCCTGGCCCAGACCCCTCTCACGCTGCTCTTCGATGATTACGTGCAGCGCAGGCATTACCACCAGGTCGAGGAATTCCTCGGCCCCCCAGAGATCACGGGCCGCATGGCCCGGTTCGAGATCATCCCGGAGCCCATCCCGCCCGCGCGGCTGCTCCGGATCATGCAGTTGATGGTGCGCCCCTGAGGCCCTGAGGCCCGGCACCGAAGGACAAGGACAAAGGACGAAGAGATGCTGAACATCGAGAACCTGCACGTGAAGCTCGAAGAGGAGGACAAGCAGATCCTCAAGGGCGTCAACCTCGAGGTCGAGGCCGGCAAGGTCCACGCGATCATGGGCCCGAACGGCTCTGGCAAGTCGACGCTGTCCTACGTGCTCTCGGGCCGCGACGGCTACGAGGTCACCGAGGGCTCGGCGAACCTCCTGGGCGAGGACATCCTCGAGATGGAGCCCGAAGAGCGCGCTGCGGCGGGCCTCTTCCTGGCCTTCCAATACCCCGTCGAGATCCCGGGCGTCGGCAACATGACCTTCCTGCGCACCGCGGTGAACGCGCAGCGCAAGGCGCGCGGCCAGGAAGAGATGTCCTCCACCGACTTCCTCAAGGAGGTCCGCGCCAAGGCCAAGGAGCTGGAGATCGACGCCGAGATGCTGAAGCGTCCGGTCAACGTCGGCTTCTCGGGCGGTGAGAAGAAGCGTAACGAGATCCTGCAGATGGCGATGATCGCGCCGAAGCTCTGCATCCTCGACGAGACCGACTCCGGCCTCGACGTGGACGCGATGAAGCTGGTGGCCGACGGCGTGAACAAGCTGCGCTCGCCGGATCGCGGCTTCCTGGTCATCACCCACTACCAGCGGCTTCTGAACCACATCAAACCCGACGTCGTGCACATCATGTCCGACGGCCGGATCGTGAAGACCGGCGGCCCCGAGCTGGCGCTCGAGGTCGAGGAAAACGGCTATGCAGACATCGTGACGGAGGGCGCGTAATGGCTCAACCGCAGGTGAAATTCGACGCGACCGAGGAACGGCTCGCGGCGCTCTCGCTGCCCGAGGGCGGCTGGAGCGAGGCGGCCCGCCGGGACGCCCTGGCGCGGGTCCGCGCCATGGGGCTGCCGCATGCCCGCGACGAATACTGGAAATACACCAAGCCCGCGACGCTGGTCGCCCCCGAGGCGCCCCATGCGGCGCTCTTTGACAGCGGCGAGGCGCCGCTGTTTGACGCGGTGGACCGGCTGAAGGTGGTCTTCGTGGACGGCGTCTTCGATGCCGAGGCCTCGGACGACCTGTCGCTGGCCGGGATCGAGATCGAGCGTCTCGGCACCAGCGGCGCCGACATCCACTGGGCCAAGGACCTCTACGGCCGGCTCGAGCTGGCCGGGCAGGACCCGGTTGCTCGGCCGCTGGCGGCGCTCAACACCGCCTTCGCGACCGATGGCGTGCTGATCCGCGCCACCGGCAAGGCGGCCAAGCCCGTGAACCTGGTTTATCGCCATAAATCCGAGACTTCGGATGCGATCCTGCACCATTGCATCAAGGTCGAAGAGGGCGCCGAACTGACCGTTCTGGAAAACGGCCCGGCCGCGGCGCGCTTTAACAAGGCGATGGAGGTCGAGGTCGCGGACAACGCCACCTTCCACCACATCCGCGCCCAGGGCCGCGACCACGAGCGCCGCGCCGCGACGCATCTTTTCGCGCGCCTCGGCCAGGAGTCGGTCTTCAAGTCCTTCACCCTGACCGCCAACGGCAAGCTGACCCGCAACGAGGTGGTGATCGAGCTGACCGGCGACGACGCAGTGGCCCATGTCGCGGGCGCCTGCATGGGCGACGGCGACTTCCACCACGACGACACGGTCTTCGTCACCCATGACGCGGTGAACTGCGAAAGCCGGCAGGTCTTCAAGAAGGTGCTGCGCAACGGCGCGCGCGGCGTCTTCCAGGGCAAGATCCTGGTGAAGCCCGGCGCCCAGCAGACCGATGGCTACCAGATCAGCCAGTCGCTGCTGCTCGACGAGGACAGCGAGTTCGACGCCAAGCCCGAGCTCGAGATCTACGCCGACGACGTGGCCTGCTCGCACGGGTCGACCTCCGGCGCGATCGACGAGGAGGCGCTGTTCTACCTGCGCTCGCGCGGGGTGCCGGTGGGCCATGCCGAGGACCTTCTGACGCTGGCCTTCCTCGCCGAGGCGGTGCTCGAGATCGAGGACCACGACCTCCAGGACGAGATCAACGGCCGGATCGAGGCCTGGCTCCTGAGACGCCGGGCCGCCTGATCCCTTGGCTGTCTCGACGGATATCCTGGCGAGCTATCGCGGGCCGGGGGCGGTGTTTCGTCGCCGCCTCGCCGCGGGCCCGCGCGAGGACCGGGCGTTGGCGCTGCTCATGGCGGCCTGCCTGCTCTACTTCCTCTCGCGGCTGCCGGCGCTTGCCCGCCAGGCGCATCTGGCCGGCGAAGAGCTGAACCCGCTTCTGGGCGGGGCGCTCTTCGGCTGGATCTTCATCGCGCCCCTGGTCTTCTACGGGCTGGCGGCGCTGAGCCATATCGTGCTGCGCGCCCTGGGCGGCCGCGGCAGCTGGTATGGCGCGCGGCTGGCGCTGTTCTGGAGCCTTCTGGCGGCCAGCCCGCTGGTGCTCCTGAACGGGCTGGTGGCGGGCTTCATCGCCGAAGGGCCGGCGCTGACGCTGGTGGGTCTGCTCTGGATCGGGGTCTTCCTCTGGTTCTGGATCACCGGCCTCAAGGTCGCCGAATACGGCGAGGCCGCGGCATGAGCGTTGCGGGCCTCCTCCAGCTCGCCTGGCAGAGCGTCGTGACCCCCCGCGAGGTGGCGCGCTGGCTCCTGTCGCTCCGGCTCGGGACCGAGGCGCTGCTGCTCTCAGGCGCGCTGGCGCTGGTGCTGAACACGCTCTTCGTGCGCGCCGCGGCGCTGCAGGTGGCGCCCGATCCCGCCATCGCGGCTTTCGTCGAACAGCCGCTGATCTTTTTCGGCGGGCTCGTGGGCATGCTGGCGCTCGGCACCCTGGCGCTGACCTGGGCGGGCCGGGCGATCGGCGGTACAGGGCAGATGCGCGACGTGGCGCTGCTCCTGATCTGGCTGCAGGCGCTTCGCGCGCTGGTCCAGGCGCTGATGCTGGTGCTGATGCCGATCCTGCCGGCGCTGGCGCTGCTGGTCTCCTTCGGGGCCGGGCTCATCGGGATCTGGCTCCTGATCAACTTCCTTGCCGAGGCCCATGGCTTCGCCTCGCGCGGCAAGGCCGCCTTCCTGCTGCTGATCGCGGTGGCCGGGCTGGCCGTGGGGCTGTCTTTTCTCTTCTCGCTCTTCGGGGCGACAGCAACCGGGATGAACGCGAATGTATGACGTGACCGAGATCCGCCGGGATTTTCCGATCCTGTCGCGGCAGGTGAACGGCAAGCCGCTGGTCTATCTCGACAACGGCGCCTCCGCGCAGAAGCCGCAGGTGGTGATCGACGCGGTGACGCGCGGCTATGCCGAGGAATATTCCAACGTCCACAGGGGCTTGCACTACCTCTCGAACCTCGCGACCGAGAAGTACGAGGGCGTGCGCGGGATCATCGCGCGCTTCCTTGGGGTCAGCGACGAAAGCCAGATCCTGCTCAACACCGGCACCACCCAGGGCATCAACACCGTGGCCTACGGCTGGGCCATGCCGCGCATGGAAGCCGGTGACGAGATCGTCCTGTCGGTGATGGAGCATCACGCCAATATCGTGCCCTGGCACTTCCTGCGCGAACGCCAGGGCGTGGCGCTGAAATGGGTCGATGTGGACAGCCGCGGTGCGCTGGATCCGCAGGCGGTGATCGACGCCATCACCCCCAAGACCAAGCTCGTGGCGATCAGTCATCTGTCGAACGTCCTGGGCACCGTGGTGGACGTGAAGACGGTGATCGAGGCCGCCCATGCCAAGGGCGTCCCGGTCCTGGTCGACGGCAGCCAGGCGGCGGTGCATATGCCCGTGAACCTCGACGAGCTGGGCGCGGATTTCTACGCGATCACCGGGCATAAACTATATGGACCAAGCGGTTCCGGGGCGATCTTCATCCATCGCGACAGGTTGGCCGAGATGCGGCCCTTCCTCGGCGGTGGCGACATGATCCGCGAAGTGCACAAGGACAGCGTGACCTATGCCGAACCGCCGATGAAGTTCGAGGCGGGCACGCCGGGCATCGTGCAGACCATCGGGCTGGGCGTGGCGCTGGAATATCTCATGGATCTCGGCATGCAGAATGTAGCCCAGCACGAGGCGCAGCTGCGCGATTACGCCCGCGACAGGCTCGACGGGCTGAACTGGCTGAGCGTGCAGGGCACCACCGAGGACAAGGCAGCGATCTTCTCCTTCACCATGAACGGCGCCGCGCATGCCCATGATATCTCGACCATTCTCGACAAGAAGGGCGTGGCCGTCCGGGCCGGGCATCACTGCGCCGGGCCGCTCATGGATTTCCTGGGCGTGACAGGCACTTGCCGGGCGTCCTTCGGTCTTTACAACACCGAGGCCGAGGTCGACGCTCTGATCGACGCGCTGGAACTGGCACACGACCTTTTCGGCTGAGCCGGTTGTATCCTGAGGGGGGCTCCTTAAGGTAGCGCGCGATTGCCACAGACCCTGGAGCCGCCCATGCCCGCGCCCGCGCCGCTGACCGACGCCGACCAAATCTCCGACATCGCCTTTGGCTTCATGGGGTCCAAGGCCTTGTTCACGGCGCTCGATCTGGGGCTCTTCACGGCGCTGGCCGACGGCCCGCTCGACGCCGAGGGGGCGGGCCGCGCGGCGGGCATCCATCCCGACCGGGCCGCGACGCTTCTGACCGCGCTGGCGGGTCTTGGCCTCGTCACTGTCGAGAACGGGCGCTTCGCCAATGCGCCCGCCGCGGATGCTTTCCTTGTGAAAGGCGCGAAATACGACTTCGGCGATTACCTGCGCCTGCAGGTGGGCCGGCAGATGTATCGCCTGCTCGACCAGCTTGGCCCGGCGCTGACCGGCGCGCTGCCCGAGGGCGCCACCGACAGCTACGAGACCTGGTTCAGCGACCCCGAGGAGGCGCGGCTTTACTCTGAAAGCCAGCACGCCGGCTCTGCCGGGCCGGCGCGGCAGCTCGCCAAGAAGGTCGACCTCTCCGGGGCGCGGCACCTGCTCGACGTGGGCGGCGGCACCGGGGCCTTCGCGATCGGGCTCTGCAAGGCCTATCCCGAGCTGCGCGTGACGATCCTCGATTTCCCCAATGTCGCCAAGCTTGGCCGCGCCTATATCGCCGACGCGGGCCTCTCAGACCGGATCGACTACGTCGAGGGCAATGCCATCGAGGCGGCCTGGCCCGAGGGGCTCGACGCCGTGCTGATGTCCTATCTCTTCTCGGGCGTGCCGGGCGAGGCGCAGCCGCGGCTCCTCGACAAGGCGCGCGCGGCGCTGAACCCGGGCGGGCTGGTCATGGTGCACGACTTCATCGTGAACGCGAACCGCGAGGGCCCGCGGCTGGCCGCGCTCTGGCAGCTCCAGCACACCGCCTTCACCCCCGAGGCGCGGTCGAACGACACCGACAGCCTGGCGGCGCTGATTGCCGAGGCGGGCTTCGAGACGCCCGAGATCGGGCCGATGATCCCCGAGATGACCATGCTCGCCCTGGCCCGGAAGGCCGGCTGAGCGCGCGGGCGCGGGAATTTTTTCCCGCGCCGGTGATCCGCCTTGCGTCCGCCCGGCCAAGCCGTTACCTAGCGCGCAACGCACCCGTAGCTCAGCTGGATAGAGCGCTGCCCTCCGAAGGCAGAGGCCCAAGGTTCGAATCCTTGCGGGTGCGCCACTTACTCCCCTGAAATCCCGCGTTATTTTCGCAGTCGTTTCTCAAGCGGATTCGGCTTGGTCCGGAAACGGACCGGAAATCAATGCGGGGCTCTGATGGTTCTGCGTTGGCGCTCGCCGGGGGCGAGGTTGAGGCGTCGCGACCGGCCCTTGGCCGAAGCTCACGTCCGCGATGCATTAGCTCTGAACCCCCGCCGGGCCTCCAAATTTGCACAATCTTCCGGTAGACATCCGCAAACCCCGGGGCTTCCCGGGGAGAGTTGCGAGGCAGAGATGAACGCGAACCAGATCGTTAACATGGTCGTCCGCATGGTCATGCGGAAGCTGATCGGCAGAGGTGTGAACGCCGGCATGGACCGCGCCTTCGGCAAGGGCAAAAGCCCCGAGGAGATGACCCCCGAAGAGCGCCGCCGCGCCAAGACCGCCAAGCGCCAGACCCGGCAGGCCGGCAAGGCCATGCGCGCCGCGCGCCGCATCGGGCGGTTCTGAGCGGGCCGGATTTGTGCTGAGAGACAGGAGAGACCCCGGCGGCGGAGGCGCGGCCGGGGTCTTTGCATCTGTCGGTGGGCTTGCGTGCGCGGCGCGATGCCTGCGGGTCAGGTGGCGGAGGCTGGACGCCTCGCTAACGTCAGACCCGGCCCGGGCGCGGCGTATCCCGAGCAAGCGCAAGGGCAGGGGCAGGGGCAAGGGCAGGGCGCCCGAGGGCCTCAACCGGCCCCCGGGGCCCCAGGCCCACCGCTCAATAGGCCTCGACGTAGACCACCTGGCGCGTCGCGGGCTCGACCACCACGAGCTGGTCGTTCACCGGCACGTAGCGATAGGCGCTCTCGGGCACCTCGTAAAGCAGCACGTCCTGCGGGATCACCGCGCCCGATTCGATCACCAGCTCACGCTCGACCGGGCTGACCGGGTTGGCGCGGGCATAGGCGAGGACCGGGGTATAGGCCGGGTCGACGACCACATCGGCGTCCTCGTCGGCCTTGATCACGGCGATGACCCGGGCGTTGCTCCAGTCGTAGCGGGTGACGGAGACGCGGTCGAAGTTGACGTCGAGCGTCGCCTTCTGCACCCAGCCTTGCGCGCCGTTGTAGCTGACGCGGCACCAGTCGACCGCCTCAAGGCAGGTCTCCACGGTGAATTCCGCCTCGGCGGGGATGGTCGCGGCCACGGCGGCGGTGCTTTCGGGCGTGACCTGGATCTCGAGGGCGTAATCCTCGGAGGTGGTCACCGCCTGGGCCGCGATCGGGGCGGCGATGGCGGCGGACAGGGCGGTGCCGGCGATCAGGAACTTGGCGTTGGTCAGCATTTCTCTGCTCCCATGATGACAGTCGCGACCCGATGCGGGCCGGATGCGGTGCCAATCCGCGAGCCATGAGCGGCGTTCCCTCGGGGGCGGGGGGAGGTGTGTTGCCGGGCGAAAAGTCGCCGATAGGAGTATAATTCAGCGGGCGGGTTCCCGCTTGGGTTGCCGGTTTGTCGGGCGCTGTGGCGCGGGGGACAGCAGGTTTGAGCGCGGGGAGCGGGCGGAGAGGCTGCCGCTGATCCCTGACATCTGCCGCCCGCCCGACAATCAACCCGCCACCGACCGGCCGCGCCGCCCCGCCTCAGGTCCGGAAATGCTTGGAGAGCTTCAGCCCCTGGCCCTGGTAGTTCGAGGCAATCCCCGCGCCGTAAAGCTGCGCCGGGGGCGCATCCATGCGCTCGTAGACCAGCCGTCCGACGATCTGGCCGTGCTCCAGCACGAAGGGCGCCTCGTGGCAGCGCACTTCCAGCACCCCGCGCGAGCCCGCGCCGCCGGCGGCGGAATGGCCGAAGCCCGGGTCGAAGAAACCCGCGTAATGCACCCGGAATTCGCCCACCATGGCAAGATAGGGCGCCATCTCGGCGGCATATCCGGGCGGGATATGCACCGCCTCGCGGCTGACGAGGATGTAGAAGGCATCGGGGTCGAGGATGATCCGCCCGGCGCGGGTGCGCAGCTCTTCCCAGTAATCCGCCGGGTCGTAATGGCCGAGACGATCGAGGTCGATCACCCCGGTGTGCGGCTTGGCGCGGTAGCCGACAAGGTCGTCCTGGCCCTCGGGCTGCAGGTCCACCGAGAAGCCCAGCCCGTCGCGGATCAGCGCCTCGCCGCCATTCACCAGCGCCTCGGCCTGATGCAGCGCGGTCAGCTCGGTGTCGTCCAGCACCGATCGGCCCCGGCGAAAGCGGATCTGGTTCAGCCGCATGCCCGGGCGCACCAGCACCGAGAAGGAGCGCGGGCAGATCTCAGCATAAAGCGGGCCGCGGTAGCCGGGGGGGATTCGGTCGAACTCGGTGCCGTCGTCGGTGATCGTGCGGGTCAAAAGGTCGAGCCGTCCGGTGGAGCTCTTGGCGTTGGCGATGGCGGCCACGCCGTCTTCGAGGTCGAGGCTTTCCATCAAGGGCACGACGTAGACGCAGCCCTTCTCGAGGACCGCGCCGCCGGAGAGGTTCACCCGGTGCATCTCGAACTCGGCGATGCGGTCGGCGACGCTGCGGCCCTGGCCGGCGAGGAAGGAGGCCCGGACGCGGATCGCCTCATGGCCGAGCCGCAAATCCAGGCTCGCGGGCTGGATCTGGCCTTCGACCAGCCGCGCGCCGGGGGTGATGGCGCCCCGGTCGATCAATGCCTCGATCTGCTGGCTTGCAAGCACGCCCGTCATACCGGCCTGTCCCTCCTGTCGCTTCGCAATCCTTAACAAGCGGGCAGGGGGCAGGGAACGCCAAAGCGTTCATTTGGTGCAGAAATCGGTGAATTGGTCGGGCTAGCAGGACTCGAACCTGCGACCTTCCGTCCCCCAGACGGACGCGCTACCAGGCTGCGCCATAGCCCGACTTCTGGAGACGGTTCATACCCTTTTTGCGCGCCGTCGCAACCCCAACAAAGCGGAAAATTTACGAAGCCTGCCGGGTCAGGGCGCGCAGGCGGTCGACCAGCGGGGTGAGCGCCGCGGCCTCGTCGCGGGTCAGGGCGCGCAGCCCGCCGAGATGCGCCAGCGGGCCCTTGGGTGGCGTGCCGGGCAGGGTCTCGGTGGTGGCGGCACCCGCGGTCTCGGGCAGATCGGAGGTCTCGGGCACCTCGGGCGCGGGCTCCGTTGGGGTCTGCCCGGAGAGGCCCAGGCCCGACTTGGCCTCGGGCGCGCGCACGCCTTCGCCGCGTTCGGTCAGCGGCTTGGCGAGGAACTCCGGCGTCTCGCCGAAAAGCCCGCCTTCGGGCAGGGGTGTGTCGCTTGGCACGCTGCGCTCGGCGGCGGTTGTGTCTTCGGCGGGGTGATCCGCTGCGCTCTCGGCGGAGGCCGAGGCGGCGGTCTGGCCTGTGCCTTCTGCGGCGTCACCCGAGAGAGGCGCGGGAGCATCGGTCGGGGCGACCTCCTGGGTCTCGGGGAGCTCGGGCTGCGCGGTCTCGGTCGCGTGTTGCGTGTCGGGCGCGTGTTGCGCCTCGGCCGCGCGCGCCGCGTCGGGCGTGTGTTGGGCCTCAGGGGCCTGCGCGGCCTCGGGTGCGTGTCGGGCCTCCGCCTCCTGCGCTGCCTCGGTTTCCTGCTGCGCCTGCGCCCCCTCAGCCCGCGCCGCGTCACCGCCACGCGGGGGCCGCGCCGCTTCGGCGGTCTTGCCGGTGAAGGGCACCACGGTCGGCTGGGCGGGTTCGGCCTCGGTGAAGGGCGCCTCCTCGCCGGCGCCTTCCGCCCCTTCTGGCGCGGGCGCTTCGGCCATCGCCTCGGGCTCCGCCTCGATCCATTCTTCGCCGGGCAGGGGCTGCGACAGGTTCGCCACCGCGCGCAGACCCTTCTCGGAGAGGATCTTCTGCACGCCCTTGATGGTCATCCCGTCGTCATGCAGGAGCCGCTTGATCCCGCCCAGAAGCAGCATGTCGTTCGGACGGTAATAGCGCCGCCCGCCCGCGCGCTTGACGGGTTTCACCTGGGCGAACTTGCTTTCCCAGAAGCGGAGGACATGGGCCGGGGTCTCGAGCCACTCCGCCACCTCGCTGATCGTGCGGAAGGCGTCGGGGGATTTACTCATCGGGCCTCTCAGCTCTTGTTGCCGACCGCGACGCGTTCCTTCATCAGGTGCGAGGGCCGGAAGGTCAGGACGCGCCGAGGCTGGATCGGCACCTCTTCGCCGGTCTTGGGGTTGCGCCCCACCCGGGCCGCCTTGTCGCGCACGGAAAAGGTCCCGAAGGACGAGATCTTCACCTGTTCGCCCGCGACCAGCGCGTCGGACATATGCTGCAGCACCGCCTCCACCAGATCGGCGCTTTCGTTGCGCGACAGGCCGACCTCGCGGAAGACGGCTTCGCTCAGATCCATACGGGTGAGAGTATTGTCCCCCATAGCCACCTCCCGGCTGACATTTCGGCGAGTTTAGGCGCGGCGGATTTTCCGAGTCAATATCAAGGGCTTGCAGAGGCGGCCACAGGGGCCGCCGCGGGCTACCAGCGCAGCACCACCGCGCCCCAGGCCAGGCCGCCGCCGATCGCCTCGGTGACGACCAGATCGCCGGTCTTGATCTTGCCCTCGGCCTTGCCGACCGAGAGCGCCAGGGGGATCGAGGCGGCCGAGGTATTGCCGTGGTCCTGCACGGTCACCACGACGTTCTCCATCGGCAGGCCGAGTTTCTTCGCGGTGCCCGCGATGATACGGATATTGGCCTGGTGCGGCACCACCCAGTCGACATCCGCACCGGTCAGCCCGAGCTTGCCAAGCGCGGTGGTCGCGGTCTGGGCGAGCTTTTCGACCGCGTGGCGGAAGACCTCCTTGCCCTCCATGCGCAGATGGCCGGTGTTGCGGGTGGAGACGCCGCCGTCGACATAAAGGATGTCCTTGTGGCGCCCGTCCGAGTTGAGATCGGTGGAAAGAACGCCGCGGTCCTCGACGGTGCCGTCGCCCTCCTGCGCCTCGAGGATCAGCGCGCCCGCGCCGTCGCCGAACAGCACGCAGGTCGAGCGGTCGTTCCAGTCGAGAATCCGCGAAAAGGTCTCCGAGCCGATGACCAGCACCCGGCTGGCCTGGCCCGAGACGATCAGCGCATTGGCATTGGCCAGCGCGTAGATGAAACCCGCGCAGACCGCCTGCACGTCGAAGGCAAAGCCCTTCTCCATGCCGAGCCCGGCCTGCACCATGGTCGCGGCGGAGGGGAAGGTCAGATCGGCGGTCGAGGTGGCGACGATCACCGCGTCGATGTCTTCCGCCGTCAGCCCGGCGTCGGCCAGGGCCGCGCGGGAGGCGTTCACCGCCATCTGCGAGGTGGTCTCGTCCTCGGCGGCGAAATGCCGGCGCTCGATGCCGGAGCGGGTGCGAATCCAGGAATCCGAGGTATCGAGCGTCTTTTCGAACTCGGCGTTCTCCACCACCCGTTCAGGAAGATAGTGGCCGCATCCGGCGACCACAGCGCGCGTCGTCATGTATCCGTTCCATCTGTTCCGGCAGAGGTCGCGGCATCCTCGGCAAGCTCCGCGGCGGATGCAACCCGTGCCTTGAGGCGATCGGTGAAGCCCGACTCGGCCAGCCGGAAGGCCAGTTTCACCGCGGCCGACACGCCGGTGGCGTCGGCCGCGCCGTGGGATTTTACCACAGTGCCGTTGAGACCGAGAAACACCCCGCCGTTGACCCGGCGCGGATCGGTGCGCTTGGACAGCCGCTTGAGCGAGGTGAAGGCCAGGAGCGAGGCGATCCGCGAGAGCGGCGAATAGGCGAAGGCCTCGCGCAGGAGGTCGCGAATGAGGCTCGCCGTGCCCTCGCCGGTCTTCAGCGCGACATTGCCGGTGAAGCCGTCGGTCACGATGACATCGGCCTTGTTGCCGGGAATGTCGCCGCCCTCGACGAATCCCACGAAGTCGAACTCCGCGTCGTCGCAGGTCTGGCCGATCATCCGGTGGGCGTCATGCAGCTCGGAGCGGCCCTTGTGCTCCTCGGTGCCGACGTTCAGGAGGCCCACCCGCGGCCGGGCCAGGGCCAGGCCGTTGCGGGCATAGGAGACGCCCATCAGCGCGTATTGCAGGAGGTCCTTGGCGTCGGCCCGGATATCGGCGCCGACGTCCAGCATCACGTTGAAGCCCTGGGCGTTGCGGGACGGCCAGAGAATCGCGATGGCCGGACGGTTCACGCCCGGCAGCTTGCGCAGCCGCACCATCGACAGCGCCATGAGCGCGCCGGTGTTGCCGCAGGAGACGGCCACCGTCGCCTCGCCCTCGCGCACCGATTCCAGCGCCGACCACATCGAGGTGCCCTTGCCACGGCGCATGACCTGGCTGGGCTTGTCGTCCATGGAGACGACATCCTCGGCATGGCGGATCTCGCAGCGGCCCTCGAGCTCGCGGGTCTTGGCCACGAGTTTCTCGAGCACCGGCTTGTCGCCATGCAGGATGAAGCGGACGCGCGGGTTCTTCTGCGCGGACAAAGCGATGCCGGCGACAACCGCCGCCGGCCCCTGATCTCCGCCCATCGCGTCGATGGAAAGCACTACCCCCGCGTCGCCCGTCGCCCTCTGATCCTGCTCGGAGGTCATGGAGATGGGCCTCGCGCGGCTGATGCTTAGGCGGCGTCTTCGTCCAGATCGACGTCATCGGCCACGGCGACCACTTCGCGGTCGGCGTAGTTGCCGCAGGAGGGGCAGACGTGGTGCGGGCGCTTCAGCTCGCCGCAGCTGGTGCATTCGTTCGGGTTCGACGCGACCAGGGCATCATGGGCCCGGCGGTTGTTGCGGCGCGATTTCGAAACCTTGTTCTGTTGGACGGCCATGTCTCAACCTCAATCTCATCTGGGGCGGGCGCTCCGCCCGTCGGTGTCGGTAAACTGGCGGGCTGATAGTCCCTATCGCGTCCCGCTGGCAACCCTGAATTCATGTGAAGGCGCGAACATAGTCAGGGCGCGCGAAAACGCAAGCCCCTTCTGCGGTTACTCGCCCTCGGTTCCGCCCAGTTTCTGCTTGAGCGCCTCGAGCCCGGCAAAGGGCTTGGTCTCTTCCTCGCGGATCGGCTCGGCGCCCTCGGGGCGGGCCTCGGCGGCGACCGGCGGGGCATCCTCGGCGCGCGGGTAGTCGGGGGCGGCCAGCGACAGCGCCTCGATCATCGCGGCCTCGGGGGCGATGCTCTCGCCCAGAGGCTCGATGCTGTCGTCCTCGGGCATTTCCACCTCGGAGCCGGGCTCGGGCGTCTCGAGCTGGCGCTCGGGCGTATAGGTGCGGCTCACTTTCTGGTCGATGCGGGTGGTCACCGGGGCCAGCGTGACCACGCAGGTCTGCACGATGGTCGCGCCCAGGAGCCCCTCGAGCCGCCAGCCATGCTTGCCGAGCGGCTTCAGCTCGCCCGAGAAGGTCAGCTTGCGGATCGCCTCGAAGCCCAGCTCGCGGGCGATCTCGGCGCGGGCCTCGGGGCCGGAGGTCAGCGCAAAGGGCGTCGGCGCGCTGTTGTCGAGTTTCGCAACCCGGAAGGGTCCGGGGCTGGCGTCGGTCTCGGCCATGGTCTTGCGGGCTCCTTGCCTTGGGGCGCGCGGGGGAGGGCGGGCGGCGCCGGGGCGGCGCTGTCGCCCCGCTGCCTCGCCGCGGGCCCCACCCGCGCGATTCTGCCTGTCGCCGCATCGGCTTGATTGCCGGGGCGTCCTTCTGTAATCGGGATAAAAGGCCGATGGGCCCCAAGGCAAGAGGGACGCGATGAGCGGCAGTCACAAGCGGGCGACGGGCAAGGCCAGCGCCCTTCTTTCGGCAGCCATGCTGATGCTTGCCGCCTGTAGCGCGGATTTCCGCAATCACGGCTATGTGCCCCCCGAGGAAGACCTGCAGGCCATCGTGCCGGGCATCGACACCCGCGCCACCGTCGAGGAGACCGTGGGCGTGCCCACCGCCTCGGGCGTGTTGTCGGACAGCGCCTACTACTGGGTCGGCTCGACCATGCGCCATTTCGCCTGGCAGCGCCCCGAGGTCGTCGAGCGGGAGGTGGTGGCGATCTCCTTCAGCGAGGCAGGCGTGGTCTCCAACATCGAGCGTTACGGGCTCGAGGATGGCCGCGTGGTGCCGATCTCGCGCCGGGTCACCGCCAGCTCGGGTGGCGACATCAGCTTCATCCGCAAGCTCTTCGGCAATATCGGCTCGCTGAACCCGGCGGGACTCGTCGGGGAATAAGCCCATGCGCCCCGGTCCGGTTCAGGCTTGGCGCGGGGCGGGGCAGGGCCGGGCGGCATGAGCGGCGCGGGGTTTTCCCTCGAACGCGGGCGCTACCGGGCGCGGCTGGCCGAGGGGGTCTCCGACCGCGAGGCGCTCGCGCGGCTGCGGCATCAAGCCTTCTTCTGCCGCCCGGGCCGCGATCGTGATTCCTTCGACGACATCTGCCGGCACCTCCTGGTCGAGCCCCGCGAGGGGGGCGCGCCGCTGGCCTGTTTCCGGCTGTTGCAGCTCTCGGGCGGAGGCGAGGTCTCGCGGTCCTATGCGGCGCAGTTCTACGACCTCTCCGGGCTGGCGGGATTCGCCGGGCCGCTCATCGAGATCGGCCGGTTCTGCCTCGCGCCCGGCCTGCGCGACCCCGATGTGGCGCGCCTCGCCTGGGGGGCGCTGACCGCGCTGGTCGATGCCGCCGGGGTCGAGATGCTTTTCGGCTGCGCCTCCTTCCCGGGCACCGACCCCGAGGCCCATCGCGCGGCCTTCGCCCGGCTCGGCGCGCACCACCTCGGCCCGGAGGCCTGGCGCCCCCGGGTAAAGGCGGCGCGGGTGGTGCCTTTGGGCGGTTTTTCTGGCGAGGGTGCGGGGCCCGACCCCCGCGCGGCGCTGAAGGGCATGCCGCCGCTTCTCAAGAGCTACCTCGCCATGGGCGGCTGGGTCAGCGACCACGCGGTGGTGGACGCGGAGATGAACACGCTGCACGTCTTCACCGGCGTCGAGATCGGCCGCATCCCCGCAGCGCGCAAGCGCGCCTTGCGGGCCGTGGCGGGGTGAGGGGGGATGGGGCGTGGCGAGGCGCTGCTGGGAGCAGTCCTGCGCGCGACGGGCTGGCCTCTGAACGAACGTTGGTTCCTCCCCCACCGCGCGCCTAACTACCCACACGGTAGGCCCCACCACCCCTCACCACACTCCCACCCAAACCAAGAGTGCCGCGCCCGACCCTGGGTGGGCGCCGGCGCTCCGTCCGAGCTGCACACTTTATCTCGAAAGCCCCGGACGACCGCTGAACTATGCATGACTTCGCCAAAGCGCCCTCCCGAGGGGAGGGTCGGGCGCGGCACGGGCTGGTCGCCCGCGCCTTGGCGGGTTGTGAGGACGGCGAGTCGGGGGCATTCGCGAGGTCTGGGGCAGGGCGAGAGCACCTTCCGAAGTTAGTGCCCGCTGTTCCGTCCCGGGTGAAGGCAAGCGCCTCTTTCACCGAACCAGGTGGGCTTCCTCCACCACCCCTCACCACGCGCCCCGCCCAAAACAAGAGTGCCGCGCCCGACCCTGGGTGGGCGCAGGCGCTCCGCCCGAGCTGAGCAGTTTATCTCAAAAGCCCCGGACGACCGCTGAACTATGAAAGACTTCGCCAAAGCGCCCTCCCGGGGGGAGGGTCGGGCGCGGCACGGGCTGGTCGCCCGCGCCGAGGCGGGTTGTGAGGACGGCGAATAGGGGTGAGGGGCGGGAGTTTTGGGGCGGCAGACCTGCGTCAGCGCCTCTCGCAAGAGGCTTGGACTTGGGCCACCAGGTAATCGGATCGGATTGCCGTTCCCGTGCCGTCGGCAATTCCTCCGAATTCCGGGCCAAGCGCCGAGCGTCAGGATTAACCCAGCCGCCCGCATGCGCCCCCGCCAACTCAACCACCAACCCTCCGCGCCCCGACACCCCCCAACCCCGCCCCTTGCGGGTTCTTCGCAGCACTGCCATAGCCCGGCCATGGCACAGGCACCGCTTCTCCAGCTCTCCGACATCTCGCTGACCTACGGGGGCGAGCCCGTCTTCGCCGATCTCAACCTCGTCGTGCAGCCCGGGGACCGGGTGGCGCTGGTGGGGCGCAACGGCTCGGGCAAATCCACCCTGATGAAGGTCATGGCCGATCTCGTGGAGGCCGACGAGGGCCTGCGCGTCGTGCCGCCGGGCACCTCGGTGGGCTACATGGAGCAGGACCCCGACCTCTCGGGCTACGAGACCCTGGGCGACTTCGCCGCCTCCGAGCTCGGCCCCGCCGAGATGTACCGCGTCGAGGCCGCCGCCGAGGGGCTGAAGTTCGACCCCGCGCGCCCCGTGGCCACCGCCTCGGGCGGCGAGAAGCGCCGCGCGGCGCTGGCCAAGCTCATGGCCGAGGACCCCGAGCTGCTGCTCCTCGACGAGCCGACCAACCACCTCGACATCGAGGCCATCGGCTGGCTCGAACGCGAGCTGAAATCCACCCGCAAGGCCTTCGTGCTGATCAGCCACGACCGCCGCTTCCTGTCGGAGCTGACCCGCGCGACGCTCTGGATCGACCGGGGCGCGGTGCGGCGCCAGGAAGAGGGCTTCGCCTCCTTCGAGGCCTGGCGCGACAAGGTCTGGGAGGAAGAGGACCAGCAGCGCCACAAGATGGATCGCAAGATCAAGGCCGAGGCCCGCTGGGCCGTCGAGGGCATCTCGGCGCGGCGCAAGCGCAACCAGGGCCGGGTGCGGGCGCTGCAGGACCTCCGCCAGGAGCGCGCCGCGATGATCCGCCGCCAGGGCACCGCCGCCATGGACCTCGCCTCCGGGCCCGCCTCGGGCAAGAAGGTGATCGAGGCCGAAGGGCTGACCAAGGGCTTCGACGGCAAGCGCATTGTCTCGGACTTCTCGATCAAGATCGAACGCGGCGACCGGGTGGCCTTCGTGGGCCCGAACGGCGTGGGCAAGACCACCTTGATCCGCATGCTGACCGGCGAGGAAGCGCCCGACGCCGGCGCGGTCAAGCTCGGCACCAACCTGGTGCCCGCGGTCTTCGATCAGAGCCGCGCGCGGCTCGACCCCGAGATGAGCCTCTGGGAGAACCTGACCGGCGATCCCGAGATGCGGGTCTCGGGCAAGGCCGACCAGATCCTGGTGCGCGGCGAGCCGAAGCACGTGGTGGGCTACCTCAAGGAGTTCCTCTTCGACGAACGCCGGGTGCGCGCGCCGGTGCACTCGCTCTCGGGCGGCGAGAAGGCGCGGCTCCTGCTCGCCAAGATCATGGCGCGGGAATCGAACCTCCTGGTCCTCGACGAGCCGACCAACGATCTCGACGTCGAGACGCTGGACCTCTTGCAGGACCTGCTGGGCGACTACCAGGGCACGGTGCTCCTGGTCAGCCACGACCGCGACTTCCTCGACCGCGTGGCGACCACCACCGTGGCCATGGAGGGCGACGGCCGCGCGACGCTTTATGCCGGGGGCTGGTCGGACTACCAGAGCCAGCGTCCGAAGGCGCGCGCCGCCGCCGAGAGCCCGAAGCCCGCGCCCCAGAAAGACAGCGCGTCCAAGCCCAAGCCCAAGGGCCCCGCGAAATCCAAGGGGCTGAGCTTTTCCGAGAAGCACCGGCTCGAGGAGCTGCCCGCCGAGATCGAGCGGCTCGAGGCCGAGATCGCCAAGCTCAACGAGCTCTTGACCGATCCCGAGCTCTATTCGCGCGAGCCGGTGAAGTTCCGCAAGGCGACCGAGGCGCTGGCCGAGCGCCAGGACCGGCTCTCGGGTGCCGAGGAGGAATGGCTGACCCTGGAAGAGAAGGCCGGCGGCTGATCCCCGGGCCTGCGCGGCTTACCGCGCGTAGCCCAGCCGCCGCGCGGCGACCATCAGGACGCCCACGGTCATCAGGATCCTGAGCACGTGAAAGAGGCTCACGAGCGCGGGATTGACCGCCAGCGAGAGCGCGATCAGCGACATCTCGGTGACCCCGCCCGGGGCGAAGCTGAGGATCAGCTGCATGACCTCCATGCCGGTCACCCGCGCCAGGAGGACCGACAGTCCCGCGCCGAGCCCCAGCATGAACAGCACCGAGAGGATCGACAGCACGATCCCCTTGCGCACATGCGCCGCGGTGATGCCGAGGAACCGCAGGCCGAGGCTCGTGCCGACCACCACCTGCGCCACGGCGATGGGCCAGAAGGGCAGGTGCAGCTCGATCAGCCCGGCAAGGCTCAGGACCGCGGTGATCAGGAGCGGGCCGATGATATGGCCCGCGGGGATCTTCACCACCCGCGCCAGCGCCAGCCCCGCCGCCGCCGCCACGCCCATCAGGACGAAGTCCTTGAGCTCTGGCGGCACGCCGCCGTTCATCGAGACGCCCGCCGCGCTGCCCACCGGCGCGCCGATCCAGATCGAGATCGCCGCCGGCACCAGGGTCACCACCATGATGATCCGCAGGAACTGCTGCAGCGTCAGGATGCGCACATCCGCCCCCGAGCTTTCGCCAAGCGCGATCGATTCCAGAAGGCCCCCGGGCGTGCCCGAGAAGAAGGCCGTCGCCCGGTCGTAGCCGCCGAGGCGCCGGAAGATCAGCGTGTTGCCCGCATGGGCGACCACGGTGAAGACCAGGATCGCCACCAGCGCCACCGGCACCGCGCGCAGGTCGCGCAGCAGCTCGGGCCCGGCCTGGGTGCCGATCATCACGCCGATCAGCGCGATGAAGGTGATCCGCAGCCGGTTGGGAAAGACATAGGATTTCAAAGCCCCGTCCTGGAACAGGAGCACCGCCAGCGCCGAGGCCGCCAGCGAGCCGATCATCCAGGGCATCGGCACATGCGCCCAGGCCGCCAGCGCGCCGCCAAGCGTGCCCGCCAGGAGCAGAAGCGCGGTCAGACGCAGGGTGCGGGCATCGGGACGGGGGAGCATGCCCTGGGCTTATGCCCGTTTCGCGGGAGCCGCAAGTGAGCCTCGTCAGGGGCTTGGCGCGGGACCCGGGCGACTTAGCTCCCGGCCCATGACAGGGGCGCTTTTCATCGGGTCGAACATCTACCGGGGCTCGCGGTACGGGCGGCTGCACCCGCTCTCGATCGAGCGGGTGCCGGCGGTGATCGACCTCTGCCGGGCGCTCGGTTGGCTGCCCGAGGCGGAATATCGCGTGAGCCCGCGCGCCAAGCCCGCCGCGCTGACCGGCTTTCACACCGAGGACTACGTGGCCGCCCTGGCCCGCGCCGAGGCCGCCCAGGCGGTCAGCGGTGAGGACCAGCGGCGCCACGGGCTCGGGACGCTCTCGAACCCGGTCTTCCCCGAGATGTATCGCCGTCCCGCGACGGCGGTGGGGGGCGGCATGCTCGCCGCCGAGCTCGTGGCCGAGGGCGGGGTGGTGCACAACCCCGGCGGCGGCACGCATCACGGCTTTCCCGATCACGCGGCGGGCTTCTGCTATCTCAACGAGCCGGTGCTGACGATCCGGCGGCTGCTCGACATGGGGCTCAGCCGGGTGGCCTATGTCGACATCGACGCCCATCACGGCGACGGGGTCGAGGCGGCCTTCGCGGGCTCCGAGGCGGTGCGGCTCTTCTCCTGTCACGAAGAGGGCCGCTGGCCCTTCACCGGCGCGCTCGAGGATGACGCCGGGGGCGCGGCCTTCAACCTGCCCTTGCCGCGCGGGGCGCATGACGGCGACTTCCGGCTGTTCCTCGAGGAGGTGGTCCTGCCCGGCGTCGCCGCCTTCCGGCCCGACGCGATCTACCTGCAATGCGGGGCGGACGCGGTGCTCGAGGACCCGCTGTCGCGGCTGGCGCTGTCGAACAACGCGCATTTTGCAGCGGCGGCGGCGCTGCGCGGGCTCTCGCCCCGACTGATCGTCTCGGGCGGAGGCGGCTACAACCCCTGGACCGTGGCGCGGCTCTGGAGCGGGATCTGGGCGACGCTCTCGGGCCGCGAGATCCCCGAGGTGCTGCCGCCCGCCGCCCGGGGCGTGCTTGAGGCTTTACGCTGGTCGCGCCGGGGGCGGCCGGGGGAGGCGCTGCTCTCCACGCTGCGCGACGCGCCCAGGGAGGGCGCCGCGAGCGCCGAGGTGCGGGCGCGGGTGGCGGTGCTGAAGGGGCGGATTTGAGGGGGGTGGGGGGGCTCGCGCCACGTCTACTGCCCGTGCTACCTGCGTCCGAATAGCACCGAAGGTGCCGGGCGCGCGCCGGACCGGCCCCTTGGGCCGGCGCTCTTGTGAGTGGTGCGCATAGCTCGTCGTTAGTCCTGACCTTGCCGGGATAAAGCGCATAGCTCGGGGGTCGCCAGCGCCGGCCCCCGGTCCGGCGCGCGCCCTCTGGAACCCGGGGTGAGAGGGTGGCTCAATCGCGGCTCTTCTTGGCGACATCTCTGCACTGCCGTGCGTCGACGTCAGCCCGATGCAATCCAAGCAACGGTCACAACAACGACCACGTTCACAACAAGCGCTTCTTGCGCCCGAATAGCATCGAAGATGCCGGGCGCGCGCCGGACCGGCCCGATGGGCCGGCGCTCCTTGGGGTGGTGCGCTTAGAGCAGCCTTAGTCCTGACCTTGCCGGGATAAAGCGCCTCGCTCGGAGGTCAGCAGCGCCGGCCCCCGGTCCGGCGCGCGCCCTCTGGTGTGCGGGGGGAGAGGCAGGTGGGTGCGGGGGTCGGCGGTGCGCTGTCGGGCTTGGACGGTGGGCTGATTGGGGGCTGAGGGGGCATCGGCGGGGAGACGTCCGAGTCGCAAGTTGACCGCTTGGGCCTGAACTCAGTGGCGGTGACGCTTTGCGGCAAACGCCCCTCCGCCACAGCCGCACAGATCACCCCGACAGACACACCAAACTACCCGGGATCACCGCACCGCGCGTGTTCTGGCGTCATCACGCCGCCCAAGATCCAGCGCCACCACCGCCCGAGGCCCATCACCTCAATCACACCCATGTCGGAAAAACCTTGGAGCGGGTGAAGGGAATCGAACCCTCGTCGTCAGCTTGGGAAGCTGCTGCTCTACCATTGAGCTACACCCGCGTGCCGCGCCATCTAGCACCGCCCGCGGACCACGTTCAAGCGCCTTTGCACGCCCCTTGTGCGCGGATGTTGCAAAGAGGCGCAGAGACGTGACTTGCGTGAAACGCCGCTCCGGGGCATGATCTAAACCAATCGGTTCAGTTTCTGACCTGCGCAGCGAAGGAGGCCTGCCATGTCGTATATCGCAATGCCCCAGGGCCGCGTTCTGCCCAGGCTCTCGCGTCGGGATTTCACCCTCTGCAAGGCGGCGGTGCTGGTGGCGCTGATCGCGCTCGGGCATATGACCGGCCACCTCGAGGCCGCGGAAGCCGGCGAGGGCCTCAAGGCCTTCAAGACCGCCTTCTGCGACAATGTTGTCGGAACCGGCGAGGCCTGACCCGCGCGGCCTGAGCCTCAGACGTTCACCCCGGTGCCCTGCAGGACCCCGTGCTCGAGCGCGTAGCGCGTGAGCCCGGCGGTCGAGGAAATCCCCAGCTTGCGCTTGATGTTCTTGCGGTGGGTCTCGACCGTGCGCACCGAGATGTCGAGCGCCAGCGCCACTTCCTTGTTCGACTTGCCCTGGGCGAGCTGCAGCAGGATCGTCTGCTCGCGGTTCGTCAGCTGCTCGCGGCCCTGGCTGCCGACGGGCGCGATGGCGCCCTCGGCACCGACGCAGAGATAGCGCTCGCCCGCCTGCACTCGGTCGATGGCGGTCTTGATCTCCTCGGTGGAGACATCCTTCAGCACGTAGCCCATGGCCCCGTGCCCGAGCGCGGTGCGGATGTATTCCGGGCTGTCGTGCATCGACAGGATCAGGATCCGCGTCTCCGGGCGCTTTTCCAGCACCATCTCGGTGGCCGAGAGCCCCGAGAGGCCGGGCATGTTGAGATCCATCAGGATCACGTCGGGGGCCAGCTCCTCGAGCCGGGCGATCATCGCCCGCGCGTCCGAAAGCGTGGCCAGCACGGAGATGTCGTCATAGGTCTCGAGGATCGCGGTGATCCCCTCGGCGACCATCGGATGGTCGTCGACCACCACGACGCGGGTCGGAGCGCTCATGCCTGCTTCCTTTCCTGCGCGGTCTGATCGTTGCTGTCCTCGGGCGGCAGCAGATGGGTCAGCGGCACCTGCGCCTCGATCACCGTGCCGGTCTTGGCCGACATGACGCGCAGCGTGCCGCCGAGGTGATCCATGCGCTCCTGCATGTTGCGCAGGCCGATGCCGCGGGCGCCCGGGGCCTCGCCGGTCTCGGCATTGCCCGCCGCCGCCAGCCCCCTACCGTTGTCGGAGATCCGCAGCGTCGCGCCGCGGGTATGGCCGCGCAGGTCGATCTCGACCCGAGTGGCGCCGGAATGGCGCTCGACATTGGTCAGCGCCTCCTGGGCGATGCGGTAAAGCGCGATCTTGGCGTCCTGGTCGAGCCGGTTGCGGAAGACCACCGTGTCGAACATCACGTCAAGCCCGGTGCGGCTGCGGAAATCCTCGCAGAGCGCCTTGATCGCGGGGCCGAGGCCCAGGTCATCGAGCACCCCGGGCCGCAGGTCGCGGCTGATCCGGCGCACCTCCTGGATGGCGCCGGCCAGGTGTTCCACGCCGCGCTCCAGCGTCTCGCTGGCGCGGGCGTCGCCGGTCTCGACCCGCCGGCGGGCGATGTCGAGGGCGTATTTCACCCCCACGAGGATCTGGCTGATGCCGTCGTGCAGTTCGCGGGCGACGCGGCCGCGCTCGTCCTCCTGGGCGTCGAGCACCCGCTGGGTGAGCTGGCGCAGCCGGGTGTCCGCCAGCCGCCGCTCGCGCAGGTTCAGCGCGAGGCCCGAGACGAAGACCAGGAGCAGCGCCGCCAGGGTGATGCCGCCGATATAAAGGAAGGTCCGCTCCACCCGGCGCTCGACCTCGGCGCGGGCGGCGGCCACGGTCTGCACCACGTCGTCGATGAAGACCCCGGTGCCCACCGCCCACTGCCAGGAGGGAAAGGAGGTCACATAGGTGATCATCCGCGCCTCTTCCCCGGTCGAGGGCTTGGGCCAGAGGTATTCGTGGTAGCCCGCGCCCGAGCGCGCGATGCGGATCAGCTCGTCGGTGATCGGCGTGCCCTCGCTGTCGGTCAGCCCCGACCAGTCCTGGTTGATCATCTCGGTCTGGCGCGGCGAGACCAGGTTGGTGCCGTCGTAATCGTAGACGAAGAAGAAGCCTTCGTCGCCGTAGATCATCGCCGCGAGGATCTGCGCCACCTGGTCGCGCGCCGCCTGGTCGTCGGGGGCCGCCGAGCCGTAGATGAAGTAGAAGCCGTTCCGCGCCTGGGTGACGTAGTTCTTCAGCTCGGCCTTCTTGGCCTCGATCAGCTGCGTCTCGAGGCTGCGGATCTCGCGGTCGGCCAGCGCCCGGGACTGATGCGCGACCAGGAGCGCGATGGCCGAGACGGCGAGGATGAGCGGCAGCGCGGCCAGAAGGAACAGCTTCTGGGTATAGCTCAGGTTCAGCCTGTCGCGCAGCGCTCTCATGGGCCGCTCTCCTAGCGCGGATGGCAGGCGCTTGGGAAGCGGCAAGTTGCCCGCGCTGCCCGTCATGGGGGTGGCATCGCCCCGCGGTTTCACCCAAGGTGGCGGAGCGGACAACGAGGAGAGGCCGACTATGATCCTGAGCGACACGATCTGCCGACTGGGCGAGGGGCCGCTCTGGCACCCCGAGGAAGGCGCGCTCTACTGGTTCGACATTCTCGGCAAGAAGCTGTTCCGCCACGACGGGCAGCGCCAGCGCCACTGGACGTTCGACGAGCATGTCTCGGCGGCGGGCTGGGTGGCGGAAGGGTGGCTGCTGATCGCCTCGGAAAGCCGGCTCTTCACCTTCGACACCGAGACCGAGGCCGAGGAGGAGGTGATCTCGCTCGAGGCCGACCGCCCGGAGATGCGCTCCAACGACGGCCGCGCCGATCCCTGGGGCGGCTTCTGGATCGGCACCATGCGCAAGGACGAGACCGGCGCCGAGGGGCGGATCTACCGCTACTACCAGGGCGCGCTGACGGTGCTGTATGAAGGGCTGCGCATCCCCAATGCCATCGCCTTCGCGCCGGGCGGGGCCTATGCCTATTTCACCGACACCCCGAGCCGGAAGATCCTGCGGGTGACGCTCGACGCAGAGGGCTGGCCCGCCGCGGAGCCCGAGCTCTTCGTCGATCTCGGCCCCGAGGGGCTGAACCCCGACGGCGCGGTGGTCGACGCCCAGGGCAACCTCTGGAACGCGCAATGGGGCGCGGGGCGGGTGGCCTGCTACGCCCCCGACGGGCGCTTCATGACCGCCATCGGGCTGGCCGCGGGGCAGGTCAGCTGCCCGGCCTTCGGCGGCCCGGGGCTCGCGACGCTCTATGTTACCTCGGCGGCCAAGGACGCCCCCGAGGACGACCAGCTCGCGGGCATGACCTTCAACGTGCCGACGGGCTTCAAGGGGCAGGAGGCGCATCGCGTCCGTCTTTGAGGCGGGGTGTCTGCGCTTTGTTGTTTCTGTGGTGTGACCCGTTGCGCCCCTGACGGGGCGCCCGGGGCGAGAGGCTCTGCCTCTCGCGCTCTCCGGAGTATTTCCGGCCCGGTCATGCTGGGGATTGGGGTGCGCGGGGTTGTTTGGCGGAGCGCCCGGCGATGCGAGGTGGGGACCGCGCGCCTTTTTGGGCGCGCGGGGGTAGCGTGGTTAGGTCTCCGGGGCGTCAGCCTTGCCGGGTGAAGACCAGGGCCATGGAATCCTTCAGGATGATCGGGCCGGAGATGTAATCATCGCCGATGCCGGGCGATTGCAGCGCCAGCTCCCAGCCGAAGCCCTCGATGCCCGGCACCGGCAGGCGCAGCGGGTCGAGGTCAGGGGTCTCTTTGCCCTCCATGTGGATCACCGTGTAGACCTGTTCGCCGTCCGGGCCGTGGCGCAG
Organism: Roseivivax sp.; assembly: GCF_054552075.1. NCBI lineage: Bacteria > Pseudomonadati > Pseudomonadota > Alphaproteobacteria > Rhodobacterales > Roseobacteraceae > Roseivivax > Roseivivax sp. The sequence goes on along the minus strand of NZ_JBTOLZ010000004.1, from coordinate 50,137 downwards.
CGCGGTGAAGACCGTGCGGCCCTCGATCGGCTGCAGATAGGAGAAGTGGTCCTTGCCCGAGTAGTTCTCGCGCAGCCAGGGGCGGGCGGCGCGGAACTCGCGCAGCGCATGGGCGAAGTCGCATTGCACCGGGTCGAGCGCGCCCAGCGAATGGGTGATGTTGCAGTATTCCTGCATGTCATCCATCCAGGCCCGCGCCACCGCCTTCAGGCTGTCGACGGTGTAATGCGGGCCGGCAAGCCGCGGCTCGGTGGTGTTGAGGAGCCGCGCGATGTCCTCGAGGTCGTAGTCGGTCACCTCGACCAGCGCCGGCAGGAAGGTCAGGAACCGCGCGAGATCGGCGCGGGTCTCGAAGCCCAGCTCCTTCAGGCGGGTGAAATTGCCCGGGATCGAATAGGAATATTCGTCCACCTGCCAGCGCAGCGAGATCGCCTCTTCGGCCACGACCTTCACGCCGTAGCGGTCGTCCTGGTTGCGCACGAAGCCCCAGGAGGCCCGCGCCATGGCGTTCAGGAAGTCCATCGGCACGCCCGGCAGCGCCACATAGGTCAGCGTATGGGCGGCGGGGTTGTCATAGGCCTTGTCGAGGATCTCCATCCGGGTCTGGCCGAGCCGGGTGTTGACGTTGAGCTTGGGGTTCACCTGGGTGCCCCGGCGCAGCGTGTCGTGGTTCGAGGTGCCCGAGATCCAGTTCGCGCCGACCTCGAGGCATTCGCGGATGCGCCAGTATTTGCCCAGCCAGAAGGTGTAGAGGAAGGGCGTGTTGTGGGCGAAGGTCAGCGGGCCCCACTGGAAGACATCGTCGTCGCGCTGGCTCTCGATCACCGAGCGGTAGGTCGAGGAGAGCTCCCAGTCCTCCTCGGGCCAGGGGCGGCCGTCCTCGAAGATGAACCAGGGGCGGTAGCTGGTGCCGCCAACCTCCTGGACGATGTCGGCCATGCTTTGCAGGTAGTCGTCGTCATGGCGCAGCACCTGCGCCGAGGCATCCCAGAACTTGAAGTCCTGCGCGCCGTCGACCCGCACCCCGTCGGCGCCGAAGTTCACCTTGCGGCGCTGCATCTCCAGCAGGATCGCCCGCACCGCGGGGTTCTGGTAGTCGAGGTTCTGGCCATACATGTTGGGCCCGGCGAAGAAATGCCCGTTCAGCACCCGCAGGCCCTGGTTGTCGGAATGGCCGTAGACCACGTCGAAGATCAGCCGCTTGGGCTGGCCGGGGAAATTGTGCAGCGCCGCGGCGAGGTCGACGAGTTCGTCGGGCCGGCCGGTCTCGAGCAGGACGGGATTCACCGTCGCCATGCCCGCGATGACGTTGTCGTAGCCCCAGTTGGTGGTGTCGGGGCGCAAAAGCGAGACCGTCACCGCGCTGTCGTCGCCGTCGCTTTCCCGCCAGAACTCCGGGCCGGTCTCGTAGACCGTGGTGGGTTCGACCGGCAGGAGCTGCACCGCCTCGTAGCCCGCGAAGAGCTTGTCGGAGGGTTCGAGCGGCAGCCCCGCCTCGACCCGCGCGGCGAGCCGCTCGAACTGCCGGGTGAGCGAGGCCAGCGTGCCGCCGCCGGTCGCGGTGGGCACATGGATCTGCAGGATGTTCGAGACCGGGCCGAACTTGTGCGGCTCGGCCCCCGCAAGACCCGTCCAATAGGCGCCGTCGCCGCGGGCGGCGAGCATCGCCTCGGTGTCATAAAGCTCGGCCGGGGCCATGGCGCCGAAGGGCAGGGACATGGCCAGCGGGTCGAGGATCCGGTGCCAGGTGTCCTCGGCGTCGCGCCAGCAGAGCGCGTAGAAATCGCCGATCTCCTCGCGGCTGCCCGCGCGCATGCCGGTGAGGGCCACGAAGCAATGCGCCTCGGTGCGGATCACCGGGATATAGGCGCGCTCGAAGCGCACGTCCTGGTGGGCGCGGGTCAGATCCAGTGGCACTTCCGGGCGCAGCACCTCGAGGAAGATGTCCCCCGAGGGCACCCGGGCGTCCTGCAGCTCGGGCACCCAGAAGCCGAAGCGCGCCAGCCCGCCGGCGGCCACCTGGCCGCCGAGCATCCGGGCGATGATCTGTTCGGCGTCGAAGCGCGTCTCGGAGGTCATCAGCGCGGCCTCGGCGGCCTCGGCCATCTCCTGGGACAGGGCGTCGTCGCGGCGGATCTCGTCTTGCAGGGCCATGCGGGCTCCTTCGTCGTCTCTCAGGTGGTCACGTCGGGGGCGGTGCGGCCGGTGCGCTCGGCGATGCCGGCCAGCGCGTCGGCGGCCTCGATCACCGGGGCCAGCGCCTCCTCGGGGGCCATGTCGAGCCGCGCGGGGTCGGTCTCGGCGTGTTCGAGGTAGACCCGCAGCGTCGCGCCCGCGGTGCCGGTGCCCGAGAGCCGGTAGACGATGCGGCCCTGGTCGGCCAGCGCGATGCGGATGCCCTGGCCCTCGGCGCGGCTCTTGTCGACCGGGTCGTGATAGGAGAACTCGTCCGCCTTCTCGATCCTGAGGCCCGCGACCTCGGTGCCGCGCAGCGCGTCGAGCTTGCCGCGCAGGTCGGACATGAGGCCCTCGGCGGCCTTGGCGTCGACGCCCTCGTAGTCGTGGCGGCTGTAGTAGTTCCGGCCGTAGGCGCGCCAATGCGCGGCCATGAGGTCGGCGACCGACATCTCCTTGACCGCCAGAATGTTGAGCCAGGCGAGCACCGCCCAGAGGCCGTCCTTCTCGCGGACGTGGTCGGAGCCGGTGCCGGCGCTTTCCTCGCCGCAGATCGTGGCGCGGCCGGCGTCCAGAAGGTTGCCGAAGAACTTCCAGCCGGTCGGGGTCTCGTAGCAGTCGACGTTGAGCCGCAGCGCCACCCGGTCGAGCGCCCGCGAGGTCGGCATGGAGCGCGCCACGCCCTTCAGCCCGCCCGCATAGGCCGGGATCAGCGTGGCATTGGCGGCGATCACCGCGACGCTGTCGGACGGCGTGACGTAGCAGTTCCGCCCGACGATCATGTTGCGGTCGCCGTCGCCGTCCGAGGCGGCGCCGAAGTCCGGCGCCTCGGGACCGTGCATCTCGTCCATCAGCGCCTTGGCCCAGATCGGGTTAGGGTCGGGATGGCCGCCGCCGAAATCGGGCTTGGGCTCGGCGTTGATGACGCTGCCGGGCGCCGCGCCCAGGGCCTCTTCGAAGAGCGCCTTGGCATAGGGGCCGGTGACCGCATGCATGGCGTCGAAGCGCATCCGAAAGCCGCCCTCGAAGAGCGCGCGGATGGCGTCGAAGTCGAAGATCTTCTCCATCATGGCGCGGTAGTCGGCGACCGGGTCGACCACCTCGATCTCGGTCTCGGCCAGCTTGGTGGTGCCGGGGGTGGAGAGGTCGATGTCCTGGGTCTCGGCGATGAAGTAGCGCACGCAGCTGCGGGTCGCCTCGAAGATCTTGGCGGTCACGCTTTCGGGCGCCGGCCCGCCGTTGGCGGTGTTGAACTTGACGCCGAAGTCCTCCTCGGGGCCGCCGGGATTGTGGCTGGCCGAGAGGATGATGCCGCCGTCGGCGCCGCGGGTGCGGATCAGGTTCGAGGCGGCGGGCGTGGAGAGAAGCGCGTCCTGGCCGACGATCACCCGTTCGGCACCGCTGGCCGCGGCCATGCGCAGGACCACCTGCGCGGCGCGGTCGTTGAAGTAGCGGCCGTCGCCGCCCAGGACCAGGGTCTTGCCCTCGACGCCGCCGATGGCGTCCCAGACCGACTGGATGAAGTTCTCCAGGTAGTGGCGCTGCATGAAGACGGGGGTCTTCTTGCGCAGGCCCGAAGTTCCGGGTTTCTGGCCTTCGATCGGGGTCGTGTCGACGGTCAGGATCTCCATGGTGTCTCCTTCACTGTCTCGGGGCGCGCATTTGCGCCGGGGGCGCCGCGCGGCGTTTCCCCAAGCATGTCGCAGGCGCCGGGAATGGCAAGGGGTCCGGGGGGAAAAGGGCAGGGGCGGGACCTGGGCCCCGCCCCTAAGCTCTCCGCCTGAGCGGGCCTCAGCCCGCCTCTTCGGGCTCCAGCACGAAGGCCAGGACCGCGGGGCCGTCGAGCTGGCAGGGGCCCTCCTGCCGGGCGGGCTCGGCCTCGGGGCGGCGGCTGTCGAGGTGGCAGATCCAGACCCGTCCCTCGGGCGGGTCGGGCAGCGTCACCTCGCAGCCCTCGCCCGCGTTGAAGGCCAGGTAGACGGCCTCCTCGCGCTGCGCGTAGGCGGGCGTGCCCGAGGCCATGCGCATCTCGGCGGCGCAGAAGAGCCGCCCCGGTTCCTCCCAGTCGGCGGGGGTCATCTCGGCCCCGTCTTCGCGCCACCAGAAGAGATCCGGCAGCCCGTCGACGATGCGCTCGCGCGAGTGCAGGAAGCGCTTCTGGCGCAGGATCGGATGCGCCTTGCGGAAGGCGATGAGCCGCTTGGTGAAGGCCAGGAGCGCGCCGTCGGCGCTGGCCCAGTCGAGCCAGCCGGTCTCGTTGTCCTGGGCATAGGCGTTGTTGTTGCCGCCCTGGCTGTTGGCGAACTCATCACCCGCCAGCAGCATCGGCGTGCCCTGGCTGAGAAAGAGCGTGGCCAGCATGTTGCGCCGCCGGAGCGCGCGGGCGGCCTTCACCTCGGGGTCGTCGCTCGGGCCCTCGGTGCCGAAGTTGTCGGAGTAATTCTCGCCATGGCCGTCGCGGTTGTCCTCGCCGTTGGCCTCGTTGTGGCGCTCGAGATAGGCGGTCACATCGGCCAGGGTGAAGCCGTCATGGGCGGTCAGCAGGTTGACGCTCGAGGTCGCGGGGCGGCCCGAGTGGTCGAACTCCGCCGCCGAGCCGGTGATCCGCGCGGCGAGATCCGGGGCGGAGCCCGCGTCGCCCCGCCAGAACCGCCGCACCCCGTCGCGGTAGCGGTCGTTCCATTCCGCGAAGGGCGGGGGGAAAGCACCCAGCTGGTAGCCGCCGGGGCCGATGTCCCAGGGCTCGGCGATCAGCTTGGTGCGGGTCAGGACCGGGTCCTGGCGCAGCGCGTCGAAGAAGGCGGCACCGGGGTCGAAGCCCTCGGCGGTGCGGCCCAGCGTGGCGCAGAGATCGAAGCGGAAACCGTCGATGCGGAAGGTCTCGACCCAGTAGCGCAGGCTGTCCATGACCATGCGCATGACCATCGGGTGCTCGATGTTCAGCGTGTTGCCGGTGCCGGTGTCGTTGACGTAGTAGCGCGGGTCCTCGGCGAGCCGGTAGTAGGCGGCGTTGTCGAGCCCGCGGAAGGCCAGCGTCGGGCCCAGGTGATCGGCCTCGCCGGTGTGGTTGTAGACCACGTCGAGATAGACCTCGATGCCCGCCGCATGCAGCCGCGCGACGGCGTGCTGGGCCTCGGCGATGCCGTCCTCGGAGAGGTAGCGCGGGTCGGGGGCGAAGAAGCCGATGCTCTGGTAGCCCCAGTAGTTCGTCAGCCCCTTGTCGGTCAGGAAGCGGTCGTTGATGAAGGCATGGACCGGCAGCAGCTCGACCGCGGTGACGCCGAGCTCGGTCAGATGCCGGATCATCGCGTCCGAGGCCAGCGCCAGGAAGCCGCCCTTGGGGTCGGCGTCCGGGTGGGTCTGGGTCAGCCCCTTCAGATGCGCCTCGTAGACGATGGTCTCTTCCATCGGGCGGCGCGGGGCCTCGACCTCGCCCCAGGCGAAGCTCGGATCGGTGACGATGCACTTGGGCATGAAGGCCGCGCTGTCGCGGGTGTCGAAAGAGAGGTCCTCCTGCTTGTGCCCGCGGGTGAAGCCGTAGACCGCGTCATCCCAGATGGGATGCCCGGTCAGCCGCTTGGCATAGGGGTCGATCAGCAGCTTGTGCGGGTTGAAGCGGTGGCCCTCCTCGGGGGCATAAGGCCCCTCGGCGCGCAGCCCGTAAAGCTGGCCCGGCCGGATGCCCGGCAGGTAGCCGTGCCAGACATCGCCGTCCCGCTCGGGCAGGCGGATGCGCTGGGTTTCGGTGGCGCCGTCCTCGGAGAAGAGGCAGACGTGGATCGCCGTGGCGTGTTGCGAGAAGACGGCGAAATTCGTGCCGTCGCCGTCGAAACAGGCGCCGAGCGGCGCGGCATGCCCCGGCAGGGGCGCTGTGGAAGCGGTCATGGCGCGGATATGAGATCCCGGTAGAGTGTGGCATAGGCTTGGGCGGAAACGTCCCAGCCGACATCTAGTGCCATGGCATTCTTCATCATCCTTTGCCAGTGCCCCGGCGCGCGCCAGAGCGCATGGAGCCGCGCGAAGGCGCCCGCGAGCCCCGAGGCGGTCACGGGATGGAACTGCAGCCCCGTCGCCGCGCCGGCCTGCAGGGCCATGGGGTTGGCGTCGATCACCGTGTCGTTGAGCCCGCCGGTGCGCGCGACCAGCGGCAGGGTGCCGTGGCTCAGCCCGTAAAGCTGGGTGAGCCCGCAGGGCTCGAAGCGCGAGGGCACCAGGATCGCGTCGCCGCCCGCGACCATGCGCTTGGAGAGCGCCTCGTCATAGCCGATGCGGGTCGCGACATTGGGGTGTTCGGCGGCCTGGCGGAAGGCCGATTCCAGCGCCGGGTCGCCCGAGCCCAGAAGCGCGAGCTGCCCGCCGTGGTCGATCAGCGCGGGCAGCGCATCGAGCAGCACGTCCAGCCCCTTCTGGTGGCTCAGGCGCGAGATCACCACGCAGAGCGGGCCCTCGGCCTCGGGCAGGCCCATCTCGCGGCGGAGCCGCGCGCGGTGCCGGGGCTTGCCGCGCGGGGTGCGGTAGGGCGGCGCCCAGGCGGCGGTGTCGATGCCGTTCAGGATGCCCGAGAGCGCGTCGCGCCGGGCGGTCAGAAGCCCGTCGAGCCCCATGCCGAACTCCGGTGTCAGAAGCTCCTCGGCGTAGGTCGGGCTGACGGTGGTGATCCGGTCCGACCAGACCAGCCCCGCCTTCAGCGCGCTGACCTGGCCCCAGAACTCGTAGCCCTCGGGGCCGAACTCGGCCTCGGGCAGGCCCAGGGGGCCGATCTCCGAGGGCGGCGCCATGCCCTGGAAGGCGATGTTGTGGATTGTCAGCAGCGTGCCGACGCGGCGCTTGGGCGCCATCTGCGAGAGGTAAAGCGGCGCGAGCCCGGCCTGCCAGTCGTGCACATGCAGCACCTCGGGGTGCCAGTCGCCGATGCCCTCGGCGGCGAGCCGCGCGGCGACCTGGCTCAGCGCGGCGAAGCGGCGGGGGTTGTCGGGAAAGTCGTGGCCACCCTCGTCGAGATAAGGCCCACCCGGCCGGTCGAAGAGATGCGGCGCGTCCAGCGCATAAAGCACCGCTTCGCCGAGCCGCCCCTCGATCAGCGCCGCGGGCCCGCCGAAGACCTCGCCCAGCTCGTGCCGGGGGCCTTCGCCGAGCGCCGCCCGCACCTTGGGATAGGCGGGCAGCAGCGTGCGCATCTCGACGCCCAGCGGCGCCAGCGCGCCGGGCAGGGCGCCGGCGACATCCGCCAGCCCCCCGGTCTTGATCAGCGGCACGCATTCCGAGGCGACCGAGAGGACGCGCGTCATTCCGCGGCGGCCCGCGCGTTCAGCATCTTCTGGGTGATCAGCGTCACGCCGCCTTCGCTGACGCGGAACCACTTGGCGTCCTCTTCGGGGTCCTCGCCGACGACGAGCCCCTCGGGGATATGCACGCCCCGGTCGATCACCACGTTCTTCAGCCGGGCGTGGCGCGAGATATAGGCCCGCGGCAGCACCACCGCGCGGTCGAGCGTCGAGTAGGAATTGGTGTGCACATTGGTGAAAAGCAGCGATTCGCGCACCTCGGTGCCCGAGATGATGCAGCCGCCCGAGATCAGCGAAGAGACCGCCAGCCCGCGCCGCTTCTCCTCGTCGTGGATGAACTTCGCCGGGGGCACGCTTTCGGAGTAGGTCCAGATCGGCCAGTCCTTGTCCCAGAGGTCGAGGTCCGGCGAGAAGTTGGTGAGGTCCAGGTTGGCCTTCCAGAAGGCGTCCACCGTGCCCACGTCGCGCCAGTAGGCCGGGGCCTCGGAGGAGGCGCGCACGCAGCTCTCGGTGAAGCGATGGGCCTGCGCCTTGCCCTTCTGGACGATCTCGGGGATCAGGTCGTTGCCGAAGTCGTGGCTCGAGTTGCTGTCCTCCATGTCGCGCAGCAGGAGGTCGCGCAGGAAGTCCCACTTGAAGACGTAGATGCCCATCGAGGCCAGCGTCACCTCGGGGTCGTCGGGCGTGCCCGGCGGGTCCTTCGGCTTCTCCAGGAATGAGGTGATCACGTCGTTCTCGTCGATCGCCATGACCCCGAAGGCCGAGGCTTCGGCGCGCGGCACCGTCAGGCAGCCGATGGTCACATCCGCGCCGCTCTCGACGTGGTGCTCGATCATCCGCTCGTAGTCCATCTTGTAGATGTGGTCCCCGGCGAGGATCAGCACGTAGTCGACGCCGTAGCTGTCGACGATGTCGATGTTCTGGGCCACCGCGTCGGCGGTGCCGCGATACCACATGCTCTCGTCGTAGCGCTGGCTCGCGGGCAGGATGTCGAGGAACTCGTTGCGCTCGGCGCGGAAGAAGTTCCAGCCGCGCTGGCAGTGGCGGATCAGGCTGTGGGCCTTGTATTGCGTCGCCACCGCCATCTTGCGGATGCCGGAGTTGAGCGCGTTGGACAGCGCGAAGTCGATGATCCGCGTCTTGCCGCCGAAATAGACGGCGGGCTTCACGCGCCGGTCGGTCAGCTCGCGCAGCCGCGATCCGCGCCCGCCGGCCAGCACGAAGGCCATGGAGCGGTGGGCGAGGCGTGTGGTCGATGGCATGGTGTCTCCTCCCTCTGGGTCTGGGGCCCTTTGGGGTGAGTGTGGCAGCGCGCGGCGGGAGTGGCTAGGGGGTGGATGGGATTGGGCGCGGGGTGGCGGGAACTTGGCTGGCTTGCGGCACCTGCCAGAGAGACTGCGAGAGTGGCCTCTCCCATGGGTCGCTCTTCGGTCAGACCAGCATTGCCGATTGCAGGGAAACCGCGCTTGCCTGCGTCAGGTCGAACGCACAGTCCCAAGCACCAAGCCCTGTTCGGCCCTCGGCGCCAGCCGGGGCAGGGTGCTTGCGTCGATGCCCGACCAACACCCGCTGAGGTCCAATCCGCAAGCCTCACCCCAGCCGTTCGCCCATGGCGCGGACTCAAGGGCCGCAGGCCCGCCGCGCCAGCGCCGGACCGGCCCCGTGGGCCGGCGCTCTTGCGGGCGGTGCGCATTGCGCGTCGCGGGGAAGAACATGGCCGGGATAAAGCGCGCCGCTCATCCGTCGCGGCGCCGTCCCCCGGTCCGGCGCTGGCGCTTTGTTCGGATGGGGCGAGAGGGCGCGGCAGGTTCAGGATCGGTCGGCCCGCGCCATCAAAGCCAGCCGCAAAGTCGCCCCGGGGTCACCCCCGGAGCGCCCCCACTCATTCCTTCACGAAATACACCGCCGAGAGCGGCGGCAGATAGATCTCCGCCGAGGCCGCCTGGCCGTGACTGGGCGTCCCACCCGCCTCGATGCCGCCCAAGTTGCCGCGGCCGCCGCCGCCGTAGATCTCGGCGTCGGAGTTCAGCGCCTCGCGCCAGCGGCCGGCGCTGGGGAAGCCCAGGCGGTAGCCCGGCTGCTCCATCGGGGTGAAGTTCACGGCCACCACGACCTCAGGATCGCCGGGGCGCCCGCGACGGATCCAGGCGAAGACCGAGCGGTCGGCGTCATCGGCCTCGATCCACTGGAAGCCCTCGGGCTCGCAGTCGCGCACGTGCAGCGCGGGCGTCGCGGCGTAGAGCCGGTTCAGATCGCCCACCAGCCGCTGCACACCGCCGTGGCCGGGACGCTCCAGCGCCGGCCAGTCGAGCTCGCGGTTGTGGTCCCATTCGGCCTCCTGGGCGAACTCCTGGCCCATGAAGAGCAGCTTCTTGCCCGGGTGGCCCCACATGAAGCCGTAATAGGCCCGCAGGTTGGCGAAGCGCTCGAGCCCCTGGCCCGGCATCCGGGTCAGCATCGAGCCCTTGCCGTGCACCACCTCGTCATGGCTGATCGGCAGGATGAAGTTCTCCGAGAAGGCATAGGCCAGCCCGAAGGTCATCTGGTTGTGGTGGTGCTTGCGGTGGATCGGATCCTTCTTGATGTACTCGAGCGTGTCGTTCATCCAGCCCATGTTCCACTTGAAGCCGAAGCCCAGGCCGCCGTCGTCCACCGGGCGCGAGACCTTGGGGAAGGAGGTCGATTCCTCGGCCACCGTCATGATCCCCGGCGCCTCGCCGTAGCTCAGCGTGTTCATGGTCTTCAGGACGTCGATCGCCTCGTAGTTCTCGCGGCCGCCGTCCTTGTTCGGCACCCATTCGCCGTCCTTGCGGGAATAGTCGCGGTAGAGCATCGAGGCCACGGCATCCACGCGCAGACCGTCGGCGTGGTATTCCTTCAGCCAGTAGAGCGCGTTCGAGGTGAGGAAGTTCTTCACCTCGGTCCGGCCGTAGTTGTAGATCAGCGTGTTCCAGTCCTGGTGGAAGCCTTCGCGCGGGTCGGCGTGCTCGTAAAGCGCGGTGCCGTCGAACTGGCCGAGCCCATGCGGGTCGGTGGGGAAATGGCCCGGCACCCAGTCGAGGATCACCCCGATCCCGGCCTTGTGCGCGGCGTTCACCAGGTCGCGGAACTCATGCGGGGGGCCGTGCCGCACGGTCGGGGCGAAAAGCCCGACCGGCTGGTAGCCCCAGGAGCCGTCGAAGGGAAACTCCGAGATCGGCAGAAGCTCGATATGGGTGAAGCCCATGTCGGAGACATAGCCGACCAGCTCCTCGGCGGCCTCCACGTAGGAGATCCGCCGCCCCTGGGCCTTGTGGCGCCAGGAACCCAGGTGCACCTCGTAGACCGAGATCGGCGCCTCGCGGGAGTTGCGCGCCTCGCGGCTGCGCATCCAGGCCTCGTCCGACCAGCCGTAGCCCGAGATGTCGCGCACCACCGAGGCATTGGCCGGCGCGTGCTCCGAGCCGAAGCCCACCGGGTCGGATTTCAGCGGCAGAAGCTGCCCCTCGTGGCCGATGATCTCGTATTTGTAGGCGTCGCCCTCGCCGACGCCGGGCAGGAAGGTCTCCCAGACGCCCTGGCCGCGGCGGCGCAACACGTGGCGGCGGCCGTCCCAGGAGTTGAAGGGCCCGACCACCGAGACGCGGCGGGCATTGGGCGCCCAGACCGCGAAATGCGTGCCATGCACGCCCTCGTGGGTCATCACATGGGCGCCGAGCGCCTCCCAGAGGGCGTGATGCGTGCCTTCGCCAAGCAGGTATTCGTCCAGCTCGCCCATGACCGGGCCGAAGCGGTAGGGATCTTCCATGTCCCAGTAGACGCCCTTGGCGTCGTAGCCGCGCAGCCCGTAGGGGTCGGCGCCCGGCACCGGGCCCGAGAAGCCGCCGGGCTGGCCGGGCAGCGGCTCGAGCGGGTGTTCGGTCTTGCCGATCACCGCGACCATCCGGGCCGCGCCGGGGTCGAAGGCGGTCACCACGCGGGTGCCGTTTTCCTCGTGCGGGCCGAGGATCGCGAAGGGGTCCTCGCCGGAGCCGTTGAAGACGCGGGCGAGGGCGGAGCTCTTGGGGTCGGTATCGCTTGCCATGTGCACCACCTTAGCCGTCTTGCGCTCCGCTTCAACGGAGCGCGGGGGATCAATCCTCCAGATGCGAGCGCGCCGCCCAGATATCCCGCATGTAGCCGCGAATCGTCCGGTCCGAGGAGAACCAGCCCGAACGCGCGGTGTTCAGCGCGGCGCGGCGGATCCATCCGGCGCGGTCGGCAAAGGCGGCGTCGGCCTCGCGGCTGGCGCGCCAGTAGTCGCTGAAATCCGAGGCGACGAGGAAGTAGTCCGCGCCCGAGAGGTTCTCGGTGATATGGGCGTAACGGTCGGGCTCGTCGGGCGAGAAGGCGCCGGAGCCCACCGCCTGAAGCGCGCGGGCGAGCCGCGGATCGGCGGCGATGGCCTGCTGGGCGTGATCCTCGACGGCGCGGCGCTCTTCGACCTCGGAGGCGGTCATGCCGAAGAGGAAGAAGTTCTCCGCGCCCACATGTTCGCGGATCTCGACGTTGGCGCCGTCGAGTGTGCCGATGGTCATCGCGCCGTTCAGCGCGAATTTCATGTTGCCGGTGCCCGAGGCTTCCTTGCCGGCGGTCGAGATCTGTTCCGACAGGTCGGCCGCCGGGATCAGCCGCTCGGCCAGCGTCACGTTGTAGTTCGGCAGGAACAGCACCCGCAGCTTGTCGCGGGTCGCGGGGTCGGCGTTGATCACCTCGGCGGCGTCGTTGATCAGCCGGATGATGTCCTTGGCGAAGGCATAGCCCGGCGCCGCCTTGCCGGCGAAAAGCGTCACCCGCGGGGTCCAGTCGGCGTTGGGGTTGTCCTTCATCTCCTGCCAGAGCGCGATGGTCTCGAGGATGTTGAGGTGCTGGCGCTTGTATTCATGCATGCGCTTGATCTGCACGTCGAACATCGCGTCGGGATCGAGGCTGACGCCCTGGGTCTGCGAGATGTAGTCTGCCAGCTCGGCCTTGTTGGCGCGCTTGGCCTCGGCAAAGCGCTGGCGCCAGCCGGCGTCCTCGATCGCGGGCTCGAGCTCGCGCAGCCGCTCGAGGTCGTCGACCCAGCCGTCGCCGATGGTCTCGGTGATCAGCCCCGAGAGCCGCGGGTTGCAGGCCAGGAGCCAGCGCCGCGGGGTCACGCCGTTGGTCTGGTTCACGATCCGCTCGGGGTGCAGGTGGTGCAGCTCGGCGAAGACGGTTTCCTTCATCAGCTCGGTGTGCAGCGCCGAGACGCCGTTGACCTTATGCGCCATGACGAAGGAGAGCTGGCCCATCTTCACCTGGCCGTCCGCGCGCATCGACTGGGTGCGCTGGGGGTTGGCCTCGTAATGGGCGTTGTCGATCAGATCCGCGATCTCGAGGTGGCGCGGCAGGAGCCGGCCGAAGAGATCCTCGCCCCAGCTTTCCAGCGCCTCGGGCAGGAGCGTGTGGTTGGTGTAGGAGAGGCAGGCCCGCGCGGTCTGCATCGCCTCGTCGAGCGGCAGCCCGCGTTCGTCGTGCAGGATCCGCACCAGCTCCGGGCCCGCCACGGCGGGGTGGGTGTCGTTGAGCTGGATCGCCACATACTGCGGCAGCTTGCGGATGTCGCTCTCTTCCTTGTCGAACCGCGCGAGGATGTCGCGCAGCGCCGCGGCGGTCAGGAAGAACTCCTGCTTGAGGCGCAGCTCGCGGCCCTGTTCGGTGGTGTCGTCGGGATAGAGCACCCGCGAGATCGTCCGCGCCAGCGCCTCGGGCTGGGCGGCGGCGGTGAAATCGCCGCGGTTGAAGGCGGGCAGGTCGAAAGGATCGCAGGCCTTGGCCGACCAGAGCCGCAGCGTGTTGGCCCAGCGGCCCTGCCAGCCGACGATCGGCGTGTCATAGGCCTCGGCGTCGACATGTTCGCCGGGCAGCCAGAGCTTGCGGCCCTCGCGTTCCTCGACATGGCCGCCGAAACCGATGCGGAAGCGCGCCTCGGGGCGCTCGAACTCCCAGGCGTGGCGCTGCAGAAGCCAGGTCTCGGGCGCCTCGACCTGGCGGCCGCCCTGGAAGCTCTGCCGGAAAAGCCCGTGTTCGTAGCGGATGCCGTAGCCATAAGCCGGGCAGCCCAGCGTCGAGAGGCTTTCGAGGAAACAGGCGGCCAGCCGTCCCAGCCCGCCGTTGCCGAGCGCGGCATCGGGCTCGTCGGCCAGCACCTCGTCGTAGTCCTGTCCGAGGGCCGCCAGCGCTTCGCGGGCCTGGTCGACCAGCCCGAGGTTGACGATGCCGTCTTCCAGAAGCCGCCCGATCAGGAACTCCATCGACAGGTAGTAGACGCGCTTGGCGCCCTGGCTGCGGGCGGTGCCCGCGGCCTTGAACCAGCTGTCGGCGATCTGGTCGCGGATGGCGTAGGACAGCGCCATGCGCCAGTCCTCGAGCCCGGCGAACTCGGGCTCGCGGCCGAAGGAATAGCGCAGGTGGCGCGTGATGGCGTCGCTCAGGCCGCGGGTGGTCACGCGGGGCGGTGTCGCGATGTTCATGACGGGACGTCTCCTGGTATCGCTAACGGGTCACGCTGGGAACAAGCGCGATCCCTGTCGTTTGGCAAGACCCCACCCGCGATATTTCGCGGGTTGTGGGGACCGGCTGCCGCAGCGTCGCGGGATCAGCCGGGCAGCCGCGCGAGCTCGTCGAGGTGGCAGGCGCAGCCCGTGAGCGCGGCGTAGTCGTCGGTGACGATATGCACCGGAAACTGCCGCATGAACTCGGAAAAACGGCCCTTGTCGCAGAAGGCCTCGGCGAAGCCGGGGCCGGTCAGATGCGGGGCGAAATGCTGGGTGACGCCGCCGCAGAGGAAGACGCCGCCGAAGGGCAGGGTGATGAGCGCCAAATCGCCGACATAGGCGCCGAGAAGCCGGGTGAAGGTGTCGACGGTGCGCCTGGCGCGGGGGTCGCTGTCGAGGTCGGCCATGATCGCATCGGCCGATTTCGGATCGCCCGCGCCCTCGGCATGGCAGAAATAGGCGTAGATCCTCTCGAAGCCGCGGCCCGAGAGCACGTCCTCGAAGCCCGGCATGGGATGCCTCTCGGCCACCCAGTCCCGCAGGGCCAAGTCCTCGGGCGTGGTGGCGCGCAGCGAGACATGGCCGGTCTCGGACGGCGGCACCAGGGTCTGGCCGCCCAGGTGATAGACCGGCGCGGCGTTGAGCCCGGTGCCCACGCCCACGACCAGCTTGGCCGCGCGGGCGCTGGCCGGCTGGCCGGGGCGCACCGGGGTCAGCACCTCGGGCGCCAGCGCGTCGAGCGCATGGCCCTGGGCCTGCAGGTCGTTCAGCACCGCGACCGTGCCCGCGCCGGTCGCCTCGGCGATCGAGGCGCGGTTCACCACCCAGTCGAGGTTGGTCAGCTTGCCGACCCCGTCGCGCACCGGGCCGGCCATGGCCACGCAGGCGGCCTCGGGCCGGGCCGCGACCTCGGAGAGGTAATGGACCAGCACCGCGTCGAGCCCGGTTTCCTGGGCGTTGCGGTAGCGGCGGATGGTCTCGGTGCGCACCTTGCCCGCCTCGGCCAGCGCCACGCGGGTGTTGGTGCCGCCGATATCGGCCACGACGGCGAGTTGGGGGGCGGCTGCGGTCATCTGTCCTCAGGCAAGTGCGCGTTTGAGGGCGTGGTAAGAGGCTTTCGGCGTCCGTTCAAGGCTGTCGAAATCGACATGCACCAGTCCGAAGCGTTTCTCGTAGCCGAGCGCCCATTCGTAATTGTCCATCAAGGACCAGACGAAATAGCCCGCCAGCGGCACGCCCTCGTCGATGGCGCGGCGGGCGGCGGCGAAATGCGCCTCGAGGTAGTCGATGCGCGGCTGGTCGTCGACCGCGCCGTCCTTGACCACATCCGGCGAGGCCAGCCCGTTCTCGGTGATGTAAAGCGGGATGTCGCCGGCATATTCGTGCAGGCGCTTCAGCGACTGGTAGAGGCCCTCGGGGTAGATCTCCCAGCCCATGAGGGTCTTCGGCAGCGGGCCCTCGACCTCGGTCTGATGCGGCCAGGCGCCGTCGGTCGGCGCGCAGAGCTTGCGGGTGTAGTAGTTCAGCCCGCACCAGTCGAGCTTCTGGGTGATCAGCGGGAAATCGTCCTGGTAATTCTCCGGCAGATGCGGCGCGAAGCCTTCCAGCACGCTGTCGGGGTAGCGCCCGCGGAAGACGCCCTCGACGAAGAAACGGTTGAGGTAGCCGTCGAAGGTCTCGGCCGCGCGGGCGGCCTCGGGGCTGTCGTCGGCGGGCTCGGCCCATTCGAAGTTGAAGACCGCGCCGAGGTTCTCCTGGCCCTTGCCGCGCATCACCTCGATCGAGCGGCCATGGGCCAGAAGCACGTGGTGCATGGCCCGCGCCGTCGCCCGGATGTCGCGCAGGCCCGGCGCGTGATGGCCGAGGAAATGGCTCATCCAGCCGACGCACCAGGGCTCGTTGATCGGCGCCACGGACCAGAGCCGGTCGCCGAGCCGGTCGGTGATCACCTCGGTGAACTCGGCGAACCAGGAGGCCACGTCGCGGTTCATCCAGCCGCCGCGGTCGGCCAGCGCCGAGGGCATCTCCCAGTGATAGAGGGTGGCGGCGGGCTTCAGCCCGCGCTCCAGCATGGCGTCGACCAGCCGGTCGTAGAAATCCAGGCCCTCGGCGTTCACTTGGCCGGTGCCCTCGGGCAGGACCCGTGCCCAGGAGGTCGAGAAGCGGTAGACGTCGAAGCCGCCCGCGGCCACCAGGTCCAGGTCCTCGCGGTAGCGGTGGTAATGGTCGCAGGCCCGCCCGCCGTGTTCGGCGCGCACCACGTTGCCCGGGGTCGCGGCGAAAGTGTCCCAATGGGTCGGGCCCGCGCCGCCGAAGTCATGGCCTTCGATCTGGTAGCTCGAGGTCGAGACGCCGAAGTCGAAGCCTTCGGGAAACTGGCTGCGGGAGAAGTTCATGCGCTGTCCTTTCTGGGCGCCGGTCCGGTCGAGCGCCCGAGTATGAGATCGGCTTCGACAAGTTCCTGCGGGGGCGGCCCGCCGGGGTTGGCGACGCGGCCGAGCAAGATCTCGGCGCAGCGCCGCCCGGCCTCCCTGACCGAGGAGCGCGTCGCCGTAAAGAGCGGTTCGTCCCGGCCGTTGGGCAGGTAGCTCAGCTCGTCGTCATGGGTGATGATCGACAGGTCGCGCCCGACGGTCAGCCCGCGCGCCCGGGCGGCGCGTTCGACGCCGAGCGCGATGACGATCGAGGAGGCCAGCACGGCGGTCGGCGGATCGGGCGCATCGAGCATCCGCGCCACGCTTTCGGCGCCGAGGCTCTCGGTCATGTCGCCCGAAACCATGAGCCAGGGGTCCGGCTCGATCGCCGAGGCCGCCAGCGCCGCCTCGTAGCCCAGCCGGCGGCGGTGGGCGAAGTCCATCTCCTCGCGGCCGTTGACGAAGGCGATGCGGCGGTGGCCCAGCTCGATCAGGTGGCGGGTGGCGCGCTCGAAGGCGCGGCGGTTGTTCATGTCGAAATAGGCGTAATCCTCGGGCCAGCCCGAGGCCCGGCCATGCACCAGGAAGGGCAGGTCGAGGTCCTGCAGCAGCGGGATGCGCGAATCGTTCACCATCGGCCCGTGCAGGATCAGCCCGTCGACGTTGTTCTTGGCGCCGAGGCTGCGGTAATGCGCGGCCTGGTCGTCGTCGGGCACCAGGCTTAGCACCAGGTCGTAGCCCGCCGCGACATAGGCTTCCGAGGCGCCGGTGATGAAATCGCCGAAGATCGGGTTCAGGATCTCGTGCTTCTTCGACAGGGGAATCACATGGCCGATCGACATGGAACGGCCCGTCGCGAGCCCCTTGGCGCGGGTGTTGGGCATGTAGTTGTGCCGCTCGGCCGCCTCGACCACACGCCGCCGCGTTTCGTCGCGCACCTCGGGATAGCCGTTCAGCGCGCGGCTGACGGTGGTCTGAGAGAGGTTCAGAAGCTCGGAAAGTTCCTTCAGGTTCATGTCGGCACGGCTCAAAGCGCTTTGGATTTCCTCGCACTTTAGACATCTAAAGACGGGCATGGGAAGGGCATCTCTGCCACGAGCCTAGCTGCAGTGCAGCAAGAATCGCTTATGTTCATAAGGGTTTCTTTGCATGCCCAGCATTGACAGGGTGACGCGGCTGCGCGAGTTTGGCCGCGTCAAAGCGCTTTGGAAAGTTTTTCCTTGCGCGGCGTCGGGCAACCTTGCTCACATGATCCACGGGAGGACATGAATATGAAAACATCGCTTTACGTTAGCGCTGCAACTCTGGCCCTGGTGGCCGGTGCGGCGCAGGCCCAGGACTTGCCCTTCGCCATCGGCGAAGGCGATTTCGCCTGGGACAGCTACAATGAATTTGCCGAAGCCAACGACCTCTCCGGCCAGACGGTGACCATCACCGGCCCCTGGACCGGCCGCGAAAAGGAAAAGGTCGACGCGGTCTTCCGTTATTTCACCGAGGCCACCGGCGCCGAGGTCAACTACTCGGGCTCCGACAGCTTCGAGCAGGACATCGTGATCTCCTCGCGCGCGGGCACCGCGCCGAACCTCGCGGTCTTCCCGCAGCCGGGCCTGGCCTCCGACATGGCGAGCCAGGGCGCGCTGACGCCGCTGCCCGAGGGCACCGCCGACTGGGTCGCCGAGAACTTCGCCGCCGGTGAAAGCTGGGTCGACCTCGGCACCTACACCGGGCCCGACGGCAACGACAACCTCTACGGCCTGTTCTACCGCGTCGATGTGAAGTCGCTGGTCTGGTACAACCCGATCGCCTTCGACGAGGCGGGCTACGACATCCCCGAGACCATGGAAGAGCTCAAGGAGCTGACCGAGGACATCGTTGACGACGGCGGCACGCCCTGGTGCATCGGCCTCGGCTCGGGTGCCGCGACCGGCTGGCCCGCGACCGACTGGGTCGAGGACCTGATGCTGCGCACCCAGGAGCCCGCGGTCTACGACCAGTGGGTCAACAACGAGATCCCCTTCGACGATCCGGCCGTAATCGGCGCGATCGAGGAGTTCGGCTGGTTCGCGCGCAATGACGACTACGTCCAGGGCGGCGCCGAGGCGGTGGCCACCACCGACTTCCGCGACAGCCCCGCGGGCCTCTTCGCGATCCCGCCGGATTGCTACATGCACCGCCAGGCCTCCTTCATCCCGGCCTTCTTCCCCGAGGATGCGGAGCAGGGCGAGAACGTCGACTTCTTCTACTTCCCGGCGATCGAGGAAAACGACCTCGGCACCCCGGTGCTGGGCGCGGGCACGCTCTTCGGGATCACCAATCCCTCCGAAGGCGCCAACGTGATGATCGAGTTCCTGAAGCTGCCGGTCGCGCATGAGCTCTGGATGGCCCAGGGCGGCTTCCTGACGGCGCATGGCGGGGTGAACCTCGACCTCTACGCCGACGACAGCCTGCGCGCCCAGGGCGAGATCCTGGCCGGGGCGACCACCTTCCGCTTCGACGCTTCGGACCTGATGCCCTCCGAGATCGGCGCGGGCGCCTTCTGGACCGGCATGGTCGACTATGTGACCGGCGCAGAGGCGGGCAGCGTCGCCTCCGAGATCCAGACCCGCTGGGACTCGATCAAGTAAGCGGCCCAGAAACACACCCGCGCGGCGCCCCGGCCTGAGGTCGGGGCGCCGTCTTCGCCGCCCGGCACCGGCCCAATCGGGTCCGGCAGGGGCGCGGCGCATGCCGAAGGGAGGGGAGACCGATGTCGCCAATACTGCAAGGGATCATCACGATCATTCTCGGGGTAGGGGGCTGTGCCGGCTACTTCTACGCCTCGAACCTCGTGCTCGACCGGTTCATCTTTCCGGCGCGCGACGACGATCACGGACGCAACATCAACCGCGCCACCATGGTCCGGCCCTGGCTGTTCCTGGCGCCGGCGATCTTCTTCCTGGGGCTCTACCTGGTCTACCCGGTGATCGGCTCCTTCATCCGGTCGCTCTACAACCGTTCGGGCGACACTTTCATCGGGCTGTCGAACTACCTGCAGATGTTCTCCGAAGAGGGCTTCCGGGTGGCGCTCTTCAACAACATCCTCTGGGTGATCTTCGTGCCCGCCGCCTCGACCTTCATGGGGCTTCTGGTGGCGCAGCTCACCGACCGGCTGAAATGGGGCAATGTCGCCAAGTCGCTGATCTTCATGCCCATGGCGATCTCCTTCGTCGGCGCCTCGCTGATCTGGAAGTTCGTCTACGCCAACAACCCCGACATCGGCATCATCAACGCGGTGCGCGACATCTTCGGCATGGATCCGATCGACGTGCTCCAGCTGCAATTCTGGAACAACTTCTTCATCATGTTCATCATGGTCTGGATGCAGACCGGCTTTGCCATGGTGATCCTCTCGGCGGCGCTGCGCGGCATCCCCGAGGAGACCATCGAGGCCGCGATCATCGACGGCGCCAACCCCTTCCAGATCTTCTTCAAGATCAAGGTGCCGCAGATCATGCCGACCATCGTGGTGGTCTGGACGACAATCACTATCCTGGTCCTGAAGGTCTTCGACATCGTCTACGCGATGACCGGGGGCAACTTCGATACGGAAATCCTGCCGTCCTACATGATGGATTTCATGTTCCGCGACGACGGGCGCGCCACCGCGGTCGCCTTCGTCATCATGGTCATCGTCACGCCTGTCATGGTCTGGAACATCGTCCAGGCCCGCAGGGAAATGCGCTGAGGAGGTAAGGGACATGGACAATATCGCAGGACAGAAGTCGGGCCTTTCCCTCGTCACCAATCTCAGCGTGATCGCGCTGGTGCTGATCTGGCTCATTCCCACCATCGGGCTCGCGGTCTCCTCGTTCCGCGAACGCGCGCAGATCTCGGAATCCGGCTGGTGGCGCGCGCCCTTCTCGGTCGAACAGGCCTACCGCGTCTCGCCCGATGCCGATGGCGCGGTGCAGGACGGCGACACCTGGGTGCTCGAGGGCAATGTCTTCGACAGCTCCGAGGACGCCTCGGGCGAGGGCAGCGTCTCGGGCTTCGGGATCACTTCGCGCGCGCCCGGCGCCGCCGAGCCCGGCATGATCTACGCCCGCTACGAGGTGCAGGTCATCGAGGATGACGGCGAACAGGACGACACCAACATCGAGATCGCCTACGAGGAGGGCAGCGAGCCTGTCTTCCCCGAGACCGACGAGGACGGACAGGAGATCGTGCAGGACATACCGCCGATCTTCGACCGCTCTCTGCAGGTGATGCGCAACGGGGATTTCGTCTACCGAGACGCCGACGAGATCACCCGCGGCCCCTCGATCTACATCACCGCGGCGCAGCCACCCGAGTTCACGATGGACAACTACGAGACCATCCTGACCTCGGACAACATGGACCGGGCCTTCATCAACACGCTCACCGTGTCGATCCCGGCGACGGTCATCCCCATCGTGGTGGCGGCCTTCGCGGCCTATGCCCTGGCCTGGATGGATTTCGCCGCCCGCGGCTTCTTCATCGCCATGGTGGTGGGCCTTCTGGTTGTGCCGCTACAGATCGCGCTGGTGCCTCTGCTGACCTTCCACCAGACAGTGGGCATCGGGCAGAGCTTCCTGGGGGTCTGGTTGGCGCATACGGCCTTCGGGATGCCACTCGCGATATATCTCTTGCGCAACTACATGATCGGCCTGCCACGGGACATCATCGAAAGCGCCAAGGTCGACGGCGCGACGGACTTCCAGGTCTTCACCAAGATCGTCCTGCCGCTCTCCTTCCCGGCCCTCGCCTCCTTCGCGATCTTCCAGTTCCTCTGGACCTGGAACGACCTGCTGGTCGCCAAGGTCTTCCTGCCGTCGAACTCCGAAAGCTGGGTGATGACGGTGAAGATCGCCGACGACCTTCTGGGTTCGCGCGGCGGTGACTGGGGCATCCTTGCCGCGGCGGCCTTCGTGTCCATCGCGGTCCCGCTCGCGGTCTTCTTCGCGATGCAGAAATACCTCGTGCGCGGCCTGCTGGCCGGCTCGGTCAAGTAACAAGAGGCACTATGAACAAACCGGCGGACCTTCAGGCCCAGAGCAAGCGGGTGGACACCGATTGGTGGCGCGGCGCGGTGATCTACCAGATCTACCCGCGCAGCTTCCAGGACTCCAACGGCGACGGGATCGGCGATCTTCTGGGCATCGCGCAGCGCATGCCGCATATCGCCTCCCTCGGCGTGGACGCGGTGTGGATCTCGCCGTTCTTCACCTCGCCGATGAAGGACTTCGGCTACGACGTGGCGGATTACTGCGACGTCGACCCGATGTTCGGCACCCTGGCGGATTTCGACGTGCTGATCGCCACCGCGCATCGGCTGGGTCTGAAGGTCCTGATCGACCTGGTGCTGAGCCACACCTCCGAGGACCACCCCTGGTTCAAGGAAAGCCGGGCCTCCAAGGACAACCCGCGCGCCGACTGGTATGTCTGGGCGGATGCCAAGCCCGACGGCACGCCGCCCAACAACTGGCTGTCGATTTTCGGCGGCTCGGCCTGGCAATGGGAGCCGACGCGCTGCCAGTACTACCTGCACAACTTCCTGCAGGAGCAGCCGGACCTGAACTTCCACGAACCCAAGGTGCAGGAAGCGCTGCTGGACGTGGCGACCTTCTGGCTCGACCGGGGCGTCGACGGCTTCCGGCTCGACACGATCAACTTCTACGTCCACGACAAGCAGCTGCGGGACAATCCTCCGCTGCCCGAGGAAGAGCGCAACCCGATCACCGCGCCGGCGGTGAACCCCTATACCTGGCAGAACCACCTCTACGACAAGACCCAGCCCGAGAACCTGGACTTCCTGCGCAAGCTCCGGTCGCTGATGAACAAATACAACGCCGCGGCGGTGGGCGAGGTCGGCGACGACCAGCGCGGGCTCGAGATCCTCGGGCAATACACCGGCGGTGACGACCTCATCCACATGAGCTACGCCTTCGAGCTGCTCTCGGGGCATATGCCGACGGCGAAATACATCGACACCGTCTTCGAGGCGGTGGAGCGGGTGGCGGCCAACGGCTGGGCCTGCTGGGCCTTCTCGAACCACGACGTGCCGCGGCACCTGTCGCGCTGGCAGCTCTCGGAGGCGGGCGCGCGCTGCTTCGCGACGCTGATGCAATGCCTGCGCGGCTCGACCTGCATCTACCAGGGCGAGGAACTGGGCCTGCCCGAGGCCGAGGTCGCCTTCGAGGACCTCCAGGACCCCTATGGCATCCGCTTCTGGCCGGCCTTCAAGGGCCGCGACGGCTGTCGGACGCCGATGGTCTGGGAGCCCTCGAACCAGAACGGCGGCTTCTCCGCTGGCAACCCCTGGCTGCCGGTGAGCCACGACCACCTCAACCGCGCGGTCTCCACCCAGGAGCAGGACCCCGCCGCGATCCTGCATCACTACCGCCGCGCCATCGCCTTCCGTCACGCCCACCAGGCGCTGATGAAGGGCAC
This sequence comes from Roseivivax sp., assembly GCF_054552075.1. Lineage (NCBI taxonomy): Bacteria > Pseudomonadati > Pseudomonadota > Alphaproteobacteria > Rhodobacterales > Roseobacteraceae > Roseivivax > Roseivivax sp. Next base: position 27,274 of record NZ_JBTOLZ010000004.1, on the reverse strand, counting down.
CCAGGAGGAGGTCTCGGCCGATGGCACGGTCCTGCGCTTCATCCGCAAGGGCGAGGGCGAGGAGATCTTCTGCGCCTTCAATCTCAGCCACGACCCGGCGGCCACCGACATGCCCGAGGGACGCTGGCGGCAGATCGGCATCGAGCTCGGCTCCACCGGCCCCGCGCCGGACGGCCGTCTGCATCTCGGGCCCTGGCAACCGGCGCTGCTGATGCGGCTCGAGGACAACGAATAAGGGAGGACGAAATGGCCAATCTGAAGCTGACCGATGTCGAGAAGACCTATGGCGGCACCGTGCAGGTGCTGCGTGACATCAACCTCGACATCGAGCAGGGCGAGCTTGTCGTCTTCGTCGGCCCCTCGGGCTGCGGCAAGTCCACGCTTCTGCGGATGATCGCGGGGCTGGAGAAGATCACCGGCGGCACGCTCGAGATCGACGGCCAGATGGTCAACGACGTGCCGCCCGCGCAGCGCGGCATCGCCATGGTCTTCCAGAGCTACGCGCTTTATCCGCATATGACCGTGCGGGACAACATGTCCTTCGCGCTGAAGATCGCCAAGAAAAGCCCCGAGGAGATCAACGCCTCGGTCGAGCGCGCCGCCAAGATGCTGCAGCTCGAGCCCTACCTCGACCGCCTGCCCAAGGCGCTCTCGGGCGGCCAGCGGCAGCGGGTGGCGATCGGCCGGTCGATCGTGCGCGACCCCAAGGTCTATCTCTTCGACGAGCCGCTTTCGAACCTCGACGCGGCGCTGCGCGTCGCCACCCGGATCGAGATCGCCCAGCTCAAGGAGAAGATGCCGAACTCGACGATGATCTACGTCACCCACGACCAGGTCGAGGCGATGACGCTGGCGAGCCGGATCGTGGTCCTGGCCAACAAGGGCATCGCCCAGGTCGGCTCTCCGCTCGAGCTTTACGAGACGCCCAACAGCGAGTTCGTGGCGCAGTTCATCGGCTCGCCCGCGATGAACCTCCTGCCCGGCGAGGTGGTCGAGACCGGCGAGACCACGGTGATCAAGATGGACGGCGGCGGCACCGCGCGCTCGAAGATCGCGACCCGTCCCGAGGACAAGGGCCTGAAGGTCAATGTCGGCGTCCGCCCCGAGGATTTCATCGAGAGCGACGGCGGCGACTACATCTACGAGGGCCGCGTCGACATCACCGAGGCGCTCGGCGAGGTGACGCTGCTCTACTTCGAGGCGCAGGACGGCGACCCGGTGATCGGCAAGCTGCAGGGCATCCACAAGGACCTGCGCGGCCGCTCGGTGAAGATGACCGCGGAGCCCGAGAAGGTGCATCTCTTCGCCGACGGCACCTCGCTTCTTTACCGCTAAGAGCACCCCCGGGGGCGCGACAAAAGCGCCGCGTCCCCGGCGCGGGGCCCCGCCGTGGCGTCGCAGGGCTTCACGTTCCTGAAATGTTCTCACATTCCCGTTGGCGAAGCGCGGAGGATCTCCTATCTGTTGAGCATCCGTTAACGGGGGACTCATGGCCGAGCTCAAGCACATCGAGGTACGCGGCGCGCGCGAGCACAATCTGAAGGGGATCGACGTCGATATCCCCCGCGATCAGCTCGTCGTCATCACCGGGCTGTCGGGCTCGGGCAAGTCGTCGCTGGCCTTCGACACGATCTACGCCGAGGGGCAGCGCCGCTACGTCGAGAGCCTCTCGGCCTATGCGCGGCAGTTCCTCGACATGATGGAAAAGCCCGATGTCGATCACATCGCGGGGCTCAGCCCGGCGATCTCCATCGAGCAGAAGACCACCTCGAAGAACCCGCGCTCCACCGTCGGCACGGTGACCGAGATCTACGACTACCTGCGGCTGCTCTTCGCCCGCGCCGGCACGCCCTACAGCCCGGCGACCGGCCTGCCGATCGAGGCCCAGCAGGTGCAGGACATGGTCGACCGCGTGATGACCATGGAGGAGGGCACCCGGGGCTACCTCCTGGCGCCGATGATCCGCGATCGGAAAGGCGAATACCGCAAGGAGTTCCTCGAGCTGCGCAAGCAGGGCTTCCAGCGGGTCAAGGTCGACGGCCAGTTCTACGAGCTCGACGAGCCGCCGACGCTCGACAAGAAATACCGCCATGACATCGACGTGGTGGTCGACCGGATCGTCGTCCGCGAGGGCATGGAGACGCGGCTGGCCGACAGTTTCCGCACCGCGCTGGACCTCGCCGACGGGATCGCCGTGCTCGAGACCGCGCCGCGCGAAGGCGAGGGCGAGCCCGAGCGCATCACCTTCTCGGAGAACTTCGCCTGCCCGGTCTCGGGTTTCACCATCCCCGAGATCGAGCCGCGGCTCTTCTCCTTCAACGCGCCTTTCGGCGCCTGCCCGGACTGCGACGGGCTCGGCGTCGAGCTGTTCTTCGACGAACGGCTCATGGTGCCGGACCAGAACCTGACGCTCTACGACGGCGCCATCGCGCCCTGGCGCAAGGGCAAGAGCCCGTATTTTCTTCAGACAATTCAGGCGATTGCGAAGCACTATGAATTCGATGCTTCAACCATGTGGAAGGACCTTCCGGCGCATGTGAAACAGGTGCTTCTATACGGCTCCGGCGACGAGGAGATCCCCTTCCGCTACGACGAAGGCGGGCGCGTCTACAACGTGACGCGCAGCTTCGAAGGCGTGATCCCCAACATGCAGCGCCGCTACCGCGAGACGGATTCCAGCTGGATCCGCGAGGAGTTCGAGCGCTACCAGAACAACCGCCCCTGCGGCGCCTGCGGCGGCTACCGCCTGCGCGAAGAGGCGCTGGCGGTGCGGGTCGCGGGTCTGCACATCGGCGAGGTGGTCGAGAAGTCGATCAAGGAGGCCTACGCCTGGATCGAATCCGCCCCCGAGGAGCTGACCCAGCAGAAGAACGAGATCGCCCGCGCCATCTTCAAGGAGATCCGGGAGCGGCTCGGCTTCCTGAACAACGTCGGTCTCGAATACCTGACGCTCAGCCGTGCGGCGGGCACGCTGTCGGGCGGCGAGAGCCAGCGCATCCGGCTTGCGAGCCAGATCGGCTCGGGGCTGACCGGGGTGCTCTACGTGCTCGACGAGCCCTCGATCGGCTTGCACCAGCGCGACAACGACCGGCTGCTGGCGACGCTGAAGAACCTGCGCAACCAGGGCAACACGGTGATCGTGGTCGAACACGACGAGGACGCCATCCGCGAGGCCGACTACGTGCTCGACATCGGCCCCGGCGCCGGGGTGCACGGCGGCCATGTGGTCAGCCGCGGCACGCCCGAGGAGATCGCCGCCGACCAGGGCTCGATCACCGGGCAATACCTGGCCGGCACGCGCGAGATCCCGGTCCCGGCTAAGCGCCGCAAGGGCAACAAGAAGTCGGTCTCGGTGGTCAAGGCGACGGGCAACAACCTGAAGGAGGTCACCGCCGATTTCCCGCTGGGCAAGTTCGTCTGCGTGACCGGCGTCTCGGGCGGCGGCAAGTCGACGCTGACCATCGAGACGCTGTTCAAATCGGCCTCCATGCGGCTCAACGGCGCGCGGCAGACGCCGGCCCCCTGCGAGACGATCAAGGGGCTGCACCACCTCGACAAGGTGATCGACATCGACCAGCGCCCGATCGGGCGCACGCCGCGCTCGAACCCGGCGACCTATACCGGCGCCTTCACCCCGATCCGCGACTGGTTCGCGGGCCTGCCCGAGGCCAAGGCGCGGGGCTACAAGCCCGGCCGCTTCTCCTTCAACGTGAAGGGCGGGCGCTGCGAGGCCTGCCAGGGCGACGGGGTCATCAAGATCGAGATGCACTTCCTGCCGGACGTCTATGTCACCTGCGAGACCTGCCAGGGCGCGCGCTACAACCGCGAGACGCTGGAGATCAGGTTCAAGGGCAAGAGCATCGCCGATGTGCTTGATATGACTGTGGAAGACGCGCAGGAGTTCTTCGCCGCCGTGCCCTCGATCCGCGAGAAGATGGATGCGCTGGTGCAGGTGGGCCTGGGCTACATCAAGGTCGGCCAGCAGGCCACGACGCTCTCGGGCGGCGAGGCGCAGCGGGTGAAACTGTCCAAGGAGCTGGCGAAACGCTCGACCGGGCGGACGCTCTACATCCTCGACGAGCCGACCACGGGCCTGCACTTCGAAGACGTGAAGAAGCTCCTGGAAGTGCTTCATTCGCTGGTGGAAGCGGGCAATACGGTCATCGTGATCGAGCACAACCTCGATGTCATCAAGACCGCCGACCACATCATCGACATCGGCCCCGAGGGTGGTGACGGCGGTGGGCGCATCGTGGCCACCGGCACGCCCGAAGAGGTCGCCGAGGTCGGCGAGAGCCACACCGGCTATTACCTCAAGGACATGCTGCGCCCGCGCAAGGTGGCTGCGGAGTAAGTTTAAGAAGGGAGAAAGTCATCGCGATTTCAATGCGTTGACGGCCTGACTTAAGTCGATGCTTGAAGGGCATCAGTGGGCGCCTCGCGCCCGCTGGCCCTGAGCGCGGCGCAGAGATCGCCATAGGTCATCACCCCGCGCCCCTCGAGCATCTGCAAGAGCCGCAGCGTCACCGAGACCCGCGCGGCGAGCTGGCCCTCGCGCGGGCTGACGCCGAGCCGCTCGCGCAGGCTGGCGAAGCTCACGCGCGGACCCGGCCCGAAGACCAGCGCCGCCAGCGCCACGATCTCGAGAACCGGCAGGTCCCAGTCGAGCCCCGTCTCGGCCCAGCGGGCGCGCAGGAAGGCCATCTCCAGCGGGGCGTTCTGCGCGACGATCACCGCGCCTTGGGCGAAATCCGCCAGCCCCTGCGCCGCGGGCCCGAGAGTTCCGGCCTCGACCCGGCTTTTGTAGCTTTCGCCCGCGCGGGCCGCGCCGCGGCAGAGCATCTGCGCCTCGATGCAGGTCAGCCTGTCGCGATGCGGCAGCGGCCCCGTGGTCTCGAGGTGCAGGACGCAGAGCCGCAGCTCGGACAGCGGGCGGTCGGCAAGCGGCACCTCCGGGGCGGGCGCGCAGAGCGCGAAGTCATGCACCAGCGGGCGGCAGCCCTCGGTGTCGGCGGGCGCGGCCTGCTCGAAGGCCAGGAGGTAGCCGCCATCCGCCATATGCTGGAGCCGCGCGTTCAGGGGCGTGCCCTCGGCCCGGTCGAGCCGCGCGCTGGTGGCAAGCCCCGAGCGGTCGGCCTTGGCCTGAGCGGCGGTGAGCGAGGCGGGGGTCACCAGCCGGTCGAGCCGCGTCCCGAGCCGCAGACCGGGGCCCTGCGAAAACAGCCCCGCCGCCTGGCCGTTGAAGAGCACCACCCGCCCGTCCGGGCCGGTCAGCAGAAGCGGCAGCGGCAGGTCGGCCAGAAGCTCCTCGAAGCGGGCGGCCTCACCGCCGGTGCCACCGGAGCCGCTACGCGCCTCGCGCAGGGCGGCCTCCAGCGCCGCGGCGGCAGGGCCGAGGTCTCCCAGCTCGGGCGCGATGCGGGGATCGAGCGGCGGCGCCTCGCGCCCATGCGCCCGGCGCTGCAGCTCGGCCGTGAGCCGCTCCAGCGGCCGCGCCACGCCGTGATCGACCAAGAGCCCGACGCAGAGGAAGATCACCAGAAGCAAGAGCGGCCCGGCCCAGAGCGCCCAGCCGCCCGCATCGCCGCGCGCCAGCTGCGTCAGGGTCAGCGCGCCCGCCGCCAGCGCCGCGACAAAAAGCGCGAGCAGCAGGGCCAGCAGTTTCACGCGAAGGGACAGATGCATCGCTCAGAGCCTCTGGCACAGGGTGGAGAGCAGCGGATCGGCGCGGTCGACCTCGCGCCAGGCGGGCGTATCCGAGCCGGGCAGGGCGCGGCGGCCCTCGACGCAATCGACCATGACCTCGGTGCGCGCCGGCGCGCGCCAGCGCTCGAAGACATAGAGGTCGGCCAGGTAGACCGAGGGGCGCACCTGGTGTTCCCGCCGCCCGCCGACGTCGATGGCGACAAGCCGCGTGGTGACCGGCACGAAATAGGCCCAGGGGCGGTGCGGCGCGGGCGTGGCGGCGCGGTCGGCGACGACCAAGCCTTCGGGCAGGGCGGCGGCGGTGCGCGCGCTCCAGCCGTAGTCCGAGGAGATCAGCGCCGCAACGAGCGCCAGCGCCGCGCCGAAGGGCACGAGCCAAAGCGGCAGCGCCCGGGGCCAGCTCCGGTGCAGGATCCACATGGCCGCCGCGCCCGCGAAGCCGGCGAGGCCGAGTGAGACCAGATCCATGCCCATGCGCCCGTCCTTTCCCGCGGCACCTCTGCCGCGAAGGTGAGGCTAGGGCCTCACGCGGGCGGGTGGAAGCAGGAATGGGCCGGGCGCCGGGGTTGACCCAGGTGCGGGGCGGCTGGCTGGCGGTTTTCCCGGCGTCTCAGGGCGCGCTCAGAGCCGGGCGGCGCCCGGCGCCAATCGCCAAAGGGGCAGGGCGGTCCCGCCCGCCAAGTGACTGGAATCGCCAGAAAACCCCGGCCGCGCGCGCCGCTGCCCCAGCAGACCCTCCGCGTCAACCCGACATTCCTGCAGCTTCGGCCTTGCACCGGGGCGGTCATCGTCTAGGCTCTCGGGTCACAGGGCGAGCAACGCCCGGACAAGGGAGGATAATCTGATGACATCACTGAGCGTGAAGCTGACGGCGGGCGCCCTGGCGCTGACCTTCGCCACCGAGGCGGCGGCGACGGAATGGAACGTCTCGGTCTGGGGCAAGCGCCGCGCCTTCACCGAGCACATCCACAAGCTCGCCGAGCTGGTCGAGGAAAAGACCGACGGCGGGTTCACCATGAACATCTCTTACGGGGGCCTCTCGAACAACCGCGAGAACCTCGACGGGATCTCGATCGGCGCCTTCGAGATGGCGCAGTTCTGCGCCGGCTATCACCCCGACAAGAACCGCGCGATCACGGTCCTGGAGCTGCCCTTCATGGGGGTGTCGAACCTCGACGAGGAAGTGGCCGTCAGCCATGCGATCTACGACCACCCCGCGGTGGCCGAGGAGATGGCCCAGTGGAACGCGCGCATGGTGATGACCTCGCCGATGCCGCAGTACAACATCGTCGGCACCGGCGAGCCGCGTGACGAGCTGGCCGAGTTCGACGGCATGCGGGTGCGCGCCACCGGCGGCCTGGGCGAGGCCTTCTCGGCGGTGGGCGGCGTGCCGACCTCGGTGACCGCGACGGAAGCCTACCAGGCGATGGAATCCGGCGTCGTCGACACCGTGGCCTTCGCCCAGCACGCGCATCTCTCCTTCGGCACGATCAACCAGGCCGACTGGTGGACCGCGAACCTCAACCCCGGCACGGTGAACTGCCCGGTGGTGGCCAATATCGACGCTTATGAGGCGCTCTCGGACGCCGAGCGCGAGGCCTTCGACAGCTCGGTCTCCGAGGCCATCGACCACTACCTTGCCAACTACGGCGAGCTGCTCGACCGCTGGGACAGCGTGCTCGAGGAGAAGGGCGTGCAGAAGGTCACCATCTCGGACGACCAGCTGGCGCAGTTCGAAGAGGTCGCGGGCGAGCCCATCCAGCAGGCCTGGATCGAGGAGATGAGCGCCCAGGGCCTGCCGGCCCAGGAGCTCTACGACCTGATGAAGTCGACCCTGGAAGAAGCCCAGGCGACCAACTGATCGCGGGGGCCCGGCCCGGCGGCGCCTGAGCGCGTCGCCGGGACACCGCGCGGCCCCTTGCCAAGAACAAGACCAGACGAGCGACGGAGGGGGAGATGGCCGGAACCGCCAAGGTGCTTGCCGACGACAGCCTGTTGAGCCGGCTCGACCGGCGGCTGGCGGGGCTCGAATGGAGCTTCGCGCTGATCTCCGGGATCTTCGCCTTCGGGCTGATGATGCTGGCGGTGATCTCGGTCACCGGCCGCAACGGCTTCAACGAGCCGCTGCCGGGCTATGTCGACTGGATCGAGGCCTTCATGCCGCTGATCGCGATCCTCGGCATCTCCTACGTGCAGCGCACCGGCGGGCACATCCGCATGGACATCGTCATCGGGTTGTTGCGGGGCCGGGCGCTCTGGATCGCGGAGTTCATCACCACCTTCGGCATCCTGCTTCTGATGATCGCGCTGGTCTGGGGCTCCTGGGCGCATTTCGACCGCAGCTTCGACATGGGCGCGCCGCTCTGGAGCCGCGACAGCTCCATCGACATCGGCCTGCCGATCTGGCCGGCGAAACTGGTGGTGCCGGTGGCCTTCGCGGTGATGTGCCTGCGGCTGGTGCTGCAGCTCTGGGGCTACGGGCGGGCCATCCTGCTGGGGCTCGAGACCCCGGTGGCGGTGCCGCTGATCCAGTCCGCCGCCGAGATCGCCGCCGAAGAGGCCGAAACCCTGAGCCGGAAGGACTGAACGGATGGAACCCATCGATATCGGCCTCTGGGTCACCGGCGGCCTTCTGGTCATGGTCGTCCTGGGCATGCGCGTGGCCTTCGCGGCGGCGCTGGCGGGCCTCATCGGCCTGATCTGGATCTTCTGGGAAAAGCGCGACTACGACTTCGAGCAACTGGGCTGGGCTCTGACCGTGGCGATCAAGACCGCCGGGCAGGTGCCGCATTCCAAGGTCTCGAACCAGGCGCTCTCGCTGATCCCGACCTTCATCCTGATCGGCTACCTGGCCTATTACGCCGGGTTGACGCGCGCGCTTTTCGAGGCCGCCAAGCGCTGGATCGCCTGGGTGCCGGGCGGGCTCGCGGTCTCGACGGTCTTCGCCACGGCGGGTTTCGCCGCGGTCTCGGGCGCGAGCGTGGCGACCGCGGCGGTCTTCGCGCGCATCGCCATCCCCGAGATGCTCAAGGTCGGCTACGACAAGCGTTTCGCCGCGGGCGTGGTGGCCGCGGGCGGCACGCTGGCCTCGCTGATCCCGCCTTCGGCGATCCTGGTGATCTACGCGATCATCGTGGAGCAGGACGTGGGCCGGCTGCTGCTCGCGGGCTTCATCCCCGGCGTCTTCTCGGCCTTCGTCTATGCCACGCTGATCGTGATCATGGCGCTGACCCTGCGCAACTTCGGCCCGCCGGTCAGCGGCTTCACCTGGCGCGAGCGCCTGGTCGCCCTGCCGCCGGCGCTGCCCATCGTGGCGGTCGTGGTGATCATCATATTCTTCGTCTACAACCCCTTCGGCGGCGACGCCTGGGGCACGCCGACGGAAGGCGGGGCCATCGGCGCCTTCATCGTCTTCTGCATGGCCATCGCCCGCGGCATGCGCCTGAAAGAGCTGAAGGACGCCCTGGTCGAGACCGCCAAGCTGTCGATCATGATCTTCTCGATCATCTGGGGCGTGCTGATCTACGTGCGCTTCCTGGGCTTCGCCGATCTGCCGACCGCCTTCTCGGACTGGATCACCAGCCTCGAGTATTCGCCGATGCTGATCCTGGTCTGCATCCTCCTGGCCTATGCGGTCCTGGGGATGTTCATGGATGCCATCGGGATGCTGCTTCTGACGCTGCCGGTGGTCTACCCGGCGGTCATGGCGCTGAACGGCGGCGAGTTCGTCAGCGCGGAAGAGGCCACCTTCGGCATGTCCGGGCCGATGTGCGCGGTCTGGTTCGGGATCCTGGTGGTGAAGATGGCGGAGTTCTGTCTGATCACCCCGCCCATCGGGCTCAACTGCTTCGTGGTGGCGGGCGTGCGGCCGGATCTCTCGGTGCAGGACGTGTTCCGGGGCGTGACGCCCTTCTTCATCGCCGACGGCATCACCATCGCGCTTCTGGTGAGCTTCCCGGCGATCGTGCTCTGGCTGCCCTCGCTCGCGTGAGGGCCGGCCGGGCCTGGGTCTGAGTGCCCTCGCTCGCGTGGGAGGCGTCCGGGGCTGGGTCTAACTGCCATGGCTCGCGTGGGGGCCGGTCGGGCCTGGGTCTTGGCCCACGCCTGAGCGCGCGTCCGGCCCCCATCTGACCGCGCGGAACCCGCGCCCCCGCTTCGGGGTTATCTGGCCATCGACCGGCAGGGTGCCGGTTCCCGTTCAGATAACCCGGCAGCCCCGGGGGAAAGGACCGTCATGCTTGGGTGGGCTCTCACCTTCCTCGTTGTCGCGATCATCGCGGGTGTTCTCGGTTTCGGCGGCATCGCCACCGCTTCCGCCGGGATCGCGAAGATCCTGTTCTTCGTCTTCCTGATCCTCTTCGCCGCCGCCGCGATCATGCGGCTGGTGCGCTAGGGCAAGGCACGAAAAAGGGCGCCGGAGCCATCACGGCCCCGGCGCCCCCGGTATTTTTACATCTCCTCGCGGGAGCGGCGCCTCAGGCGCGCAGCGTCTCGGTCGAGGAGAAGAACATCGCCTGGCTGATCGCGGAGCGCACCTGCTCCTCGGAGTAGGGCTTGGAGATCAGGAAGGCCGGTTCCGGCTTGTCCCCGGTCAGGAGCCGCTCGGGGAAGGCGGTGATGAAGATCACCGGACGTTCGCCGAGGTCGCGCAACAGGTCGTTCACCGCGTCGACGCCCGAGGAATTGTCCGCCAGCTGGATGTCGGCGAGGATCAGGTCGGGCACCTCCTTGGCACCAAGCGACACCGCACCGTCGCGGGTGCGCGCCACGCCGGTCACACGGTGGCCGAGGTCGGCCACGATGCTCTCGAGGTCCATGGCGATGATCGCCTCGTCCTCGATGATCAGGACGCGGCCCGACATGCCGTCGGCCATCTCCTGGCGGGCGGTCTCGACCAGGGCCTCGGCCTCTTCGATGCTGACGTTCATGATCTCGCCCACCTGCGAGATGGTGAACTCTTCGATGGTGTGCAGCAGAAGCGCCTCGCGGCTGTTGGTGGTCAGGCGCGAAAGATGCTTCTGGGCGGCCTTGCGCGGGCCCTCGGCCTCTTCGGTCACCGGCGCGCCGGTGGTGACCCAGATGCCGTGGAACATCGCGAACAAGCCCACCTTGGCGGTGGAGGCGCCCTCGACCGTGTCGCGGTCGGCCAGAACCGCCTCGAGCGTGGCGGCGGCATATTGGTCGCCGGATGTCTGCGACCCCGTCAGAGCGCGCGCATAGCGCCGCAGGTAGGGAAGCGCGGCGCCGATCTCGCTGCTGAGGTCTGCCTGAGCCATATTTCTTTATCCTTCCTCGTGACTTTTTCGGGAACCAAACGTGGCGGGTGGCTGTTGGTTCCCGAATTGGGGCCTGAATTTGGTGCGCACAAGGTAAAGAATGGCTCAGACCGCACGAAAAAATAAGCGAGATGACGTGATCGACGAGAACCTGAAACGGGTCTACGAGGACATGCTTGACCAGGATGTCCCGGACCGCTTTCTCGATCTCTTGACCCAGCTCAAGGATCAGGATCAGGCGAAGAAGACATCGAGCGAGAGCGACGAATGAGTTCAGATCCCCGCGATGAGATCGTGGAGCATCTGCCGGCGCTCCGCGCGTTTGCCTTGTCCCTGACGCGCAACGGCGCGCTGGCCGACGACATGGTGCAGGATGCCCTGGTGAAGGCCTGGACGAAGATCCACACCTTCGAGCCCGGGACCAACATGCGGGCCTGGCTCTTCACCATTCTGCGCAACACCTACTATTCGAACCGCCGCAAGGCGGGCCGCGAGGTGGGCGACGCGGATGGGCTGCTGACCGAAAGCCTGTCGGAGAAGCCGGCGCATGACGGACGGCTGCAGCTGTCCGACTTCCTGCGCGCCTTCGAGAAGCTGAACGACGAACAGCGCGAGGCGCTGATCCTGGTGGGGGCCTCGGGCTTTTCCTACGAGGAGGCCGCCGACATGTGCGGCGTCGCCGTCGGCACCATCAAGAGCCGCACGAACCGCGCCCGCGCCCGCCTGGCCGAGCTTCTGTCGCTCAGCGACGACGAGGCCTTCGAGCTGACCGACCAGGCCACCATGGCGGTGGTCTCCGGCAACAAACCGGCCAACGCGAGGTAACGGATGATCGCCGCGCCCGGACCCCGTCCGATCCCGAGTGGATTGGGTGCCCGGATTATCGCCTTTCTGTCCATCGCGCTGATCCCGATCGGCCTGGTCGCCTATGTGCAGACCACCGAGCTCGACAGCGAGACCCGCGCGCGCACGCAGCTCAACCTCACCGACATCACCGAAGCCGCCGTGGAGGCCGAGCGGGCGATGCTGACCCGCTCCTTCGGGGCGGCCGAGGCGCTGGGGGCGATCACCCGCGTCTCGATCTCGGACGAGGCGACCTGCGAGGCCTCCTTGCGCGAATACCAGCGGCTCGCGGGTCACGTGAGCTTCGTCGGTTTCCTCGGTATCGACGGGCGGGTCTTCTGCTCGACCGCGAACCAGCCCTTCGACGTCAGCCAGTATCCCGGCGCGCTCGAGGCGCTTGGCCGGCCCACGCCGGAAGTGCTGCGCTTCGATCACGCGCCGGTCAGCGGCGAGCCTGTGGTCACGGTCTATTACCCGGTGCTGCGCGCGGGCCAGCATGTCGGCCATATCATCATCTCGACCCCGGTCCGCGTTCTGCGCGAGATCGACACGCTCTCGGACGACAGCGAGGCGGGCTATGTCGACGCGATCCTGATGAACGCCGAGGGCGAGGTCCTGAAAAGCGCCAGCCCCTTCGCGCGGCTGCCCGACATAATGCCCGCCGATCTCGACCTCGAGACGCTGACCGCGGGCGAGGAATACAGCTTCCTCGCGCGGTCGGGCTCGGGGCAGGACTACATCTACGCCATCGTCAACATCGTGCCGGACCTGGCCTATGCGATGAGCGTCTGGCCGACCGACAGCCCCAAGGTCAACGCGCTGCAGGCCGGGGCCTATACCAAGGCGCTGCCGCTCCTGATGTGGGCGGCGAGCGTGATCGTCGCCTATCTCGCCGTGAACCGGCTGGTGATCCGCCACATCCGCACCCTGCGCTACCAGATGCGCAGCTTCGCCCGCGACCGCCGCCTGCCGGCACAGTCGAGCGGCCAGGACATGGCGCTTGAGCTGCGCGACATGGAGAACGACTTCCTACAGATGTCGGATTCGATCCTGCAGGACGAGGCGCAGCTGGAGAACGCGCTCCGCGAGAAGACCATCCTTCTCAAGGAGGTGCACCACCGGGTGAAGAACAACCTGCAGCTCATCTCCTCGATCATGAACATGCAGATCCGCCAGAGCGAGACGCAGGAGACCAAGCGCGTGCTGCGCCGCCTGCAGGAGCGCATCCGCGGGCTCGCCGCGATCCACCGGCAGCTCTACAGGACCGCGGACCTGGGCCATGTCGACGTGAAGGAGCTGCTCGAGGAGCTGGTCGGCCAAATCGCGCTGATCAACGACCGCGACCGCGACGGTATCGTGATCGTCAAGGACCTCGACCCGGTGGAGATCTACCCCGACCAGGCCATGCCGCTGTCGCTCCTGACCGCCGAGGCGCTGGCCAATGCCGAGAAATACATCCAGGCCGACAGCAGCGGCCACCGCGAGATTGCCGTGCGGCTGAAGCGCAGCGAGGACCGCGGCGTGCTGCTCGAGGTCGAGAACACCTCGAACCCCGAGAAGCTGCCCGAGGTCGACCCGATGGGCGGGCTGGGGCTGCGGCTGATCCAGGCCTTCTCGACCCAGCTCGGCGGCACGCTCGAACACGGCATGGACGGCGAGCGCTTCCGCATCTCGGTGCGCTTCCACATGTCCGACTTCAAACCGGAAGTGGTGGACTACTGACATGCCGCTGGATCCCAAACCCCTGCCGGAGCCCCTGACAGGCGCGGGCGCGCCCCGCCGCGTCGGCGTAGAGATCGAGTTCGGCGCGCTTGGCGAAGAGCGCGTGACCTCCATCGTCGAGGAGGTCCTGGGCGGGCGCACCGAGCGGCGCGGCGACAAGGGCTTCGTGGTCAGCGGCACCGAGGTCGGCGACCTCGAGGTCTATCTCGACACCCAGTATCTCAAGCGCGCCGAGACCGCCTTCGAGAAGCGCATCCACAACATCGCCCGCGCGGTCGTCCCGGTCGAGATCGTCTCGGCCCCGATCCGCCCGGAACAGATCGCCCGGCTCGACGCGCTCTGCGTCGCCCTGCGCGAGGCCGGGGCGACCGGCACGGCGGCGGGCACCTTCCTGGGCTTCGGGGTGCACTTCAATCCCGAGGTGCCGGCGCAGGAGCTGGCCGAGATCCTGCCGGTGCTGCGCGCCTATGCTTTCCTCGAGAACAGCTTCCGCGATGCCGCCGGCATCGACTTCGCGCGCCGGGTGCTGCCCTTCGTCGATCCCTATCCGCGCGCGCTTCTCGACGGGCTCGCCGAGGAGGTGCCCGACATGGGCGCCTTGATCGACCTTTACCTCGACCGCGCGCCCTCGCGGAACCACGGGCTCGACATGCTTTGCCTCTTCGCCGAGATCGACGGCGACCGGGTGGCGGGGGCCATGGACCTCGGCCTCGTCTCGGCGCGGCCGACCTATCACTACCGGCTGCCCGACTGCCGCATCGACGAGGCCGACTGGTCGCTGGCGCTGGAATGGAACCGCTGGGTCCGGGTCGAGGAGATCGCCCGCGACCCCGGCACCATCGCCGATCTGCGCGCCGCCTGGAAGGACCACCGGGGCCAGCTCACCAGCACCCGCGCCGACTGGGTGCGCCGCTCGGCGGAGATCGTGGGCGGGCTGGCATGAGCGACAGGCCGACCATCGGGGTCACCGTCTCGCGGCGTTCGGGCTGGCGGATCTTCCCGCTCATGGCGCTGAACATCTGGCTCGCGGGCGGCAAGGCGATCCGCTGGCAAAGCGGGCGCGAGATCGCGCTCGAGGCGGTCGACGGCGTGGTGATCGGCGGCGGCGACGACATCGCGCCCACGCTCTACGGCGGCGAGCTGCGCCTCGGCGTGCGGCTCGATCCCGACCGCGACCGGCTCGAGAGCGAGGTGATCGAGGGCGCCTTCGCCCGGAACCTGCCGATCCTCGGCATCTGCCGGGGCGCGCAGATGCTGAACGTGGTGCTGGGCGGCACGCTCGACCAGGATGCCTATGACACCTATGGCTCGCGCTATTACTACACCATCCTGCCGCGCAAGCGCGTCGACGTGGAGGGCGGCACGCTCCTTGGACGGGTGACTGGCCAGGCCTGTCTCAAGGTCAACGCGCTGCACAGCCAGGCGGTGCGCGACCTGGGCCGGGGCCTGCGCGTCGCGGCGCGTGACGACGGCGGCATGATCCAGGCGATCGAGCGGGTGCGCGACCCCATGGCCATCGGCGTGCAATGGCACCCCGAACATATCTTCTACCGCCGCGCCCACCGGCGGCTCTTCAAGGCGCTGATCGAGGCCGCCCGCGCCGGCGCCAGCCGCGCCGCCCAGATCGGCGCCGCCGAAGAGGAAGCCCGCGCCGCCGAGGCCCGCCGCGCGCGCCTGCCGCTTTAGGCTCCGTTTTCCGGCCATGTCGCAGTGGGCGCGGCCCCGCCACGTGAGGTGACCTTTCGGTCACAGCTTTGCGAGGCCCCGGATTTGGGCTTCCCGCGCGGGAACCCATCGGGGGGGGGCGTCGTTGGGAACTCAACAAACGAGCAGAAAAGCAGGAAACGCAAATGCTAGACACATTCCTCATGGGACTGTTTGCGCTTTCCTTGGTGACCGCAGTTATCTACGCGCTGACGGCCGGGAAGCGCGACAGGGATGAAAAAGTGACGTCCCGCCGTTCGGGAGGCGATGCCCTCCGCTGACGGCGACGCGACAATGCAACGAACAAGGGCGGCCCTCCGGGGCCGCCCTTGTTTTGTGAACCATCTGAACTGTCGTGGGAAAATGCGGGTCAGGCGCCGTCCGGGTCGCCCTCGAACTCGGCCATGTCGACGGGCCCCGGGGTCGGGCGTGGCAGGGTCGTCTTGCCCGTGTCGCCTTCGGTCAGCGCGATGCCGGGTGTCTCCTCGACGGGTTCGGCGTCGAAATCCTGCACCATCCGGGCCGCCGCATCCGGGGCGATCTGGATCTTGGGCTCGCGCGGGTCAGGATAGACCGGCCGCTCGGCCGGGCGGAAAATCTTCATGTCAGCCCCCAAAGTCGGTGCCACCTCTGGCACGGGTCAACGCATGACATGAATATCGGGTTCCAAAGGCCCTCGCGCAAGATTCCTTCGCGCAGGGTCACTGCGCTTTTTCGCTCAGATCAGCGGCAGGAGGAGCTGCGCAGCAATCACCATGACGGCGCTGCCGGCCAGAAGCTCCAGAAGCGGCGCCAGGACCGCCAGCCGCCCGTCGCTGACGAGGCTCGCAAGCGCCGCCCGGCGCGAGGTGACCGAGAGCGCCGCCACCGCCACGGTCACCGCCGCGGTGCCGAGCGCCATGGCAAAGGTGCCGAGGACGCCGATCCAGACCAGGTCGATGTACCAGGCGATGACCAGGAGGAAGAGCGCCCCGGTGCAGGGCCGGATCGAGATGCTACCGATCAGGGCTGCCACGTCGCGGGGCCGGGTGGCGCGGGCGATCTCCTCGGCGCTTGGCATATGGGTGTGGCCACAATGCGCCCCGTGGTGGTGGTGGTGGTCATGCTCCTCCGCGGCCTCGGGGCCCCGCAGCGCCCAGAGCCCGCGCAGGCCCCGGAACGCGAGCCAAAGCCCGATCAGCCCGATCGCCGAGAAGCTCACCAGCGCCAGCGCCCCGTCGGCGAGCCCGGTCATCTGCACGCGGGTCAGGCTCAGCAGCCCGAAGCCAGCGCCGACCAGCGCCAGCGCCGTCAGCGCCTGTCCGAGCGAGGCCGCCAGCGCGATCAGCGACAGGGGGCCGATCGCCACGCTGCGCCCGACGCCGTAGCCGCCGATCAGCACCTTGCCGTGGCCGGGCCCGATGGCATGCACCACGCCATAGGCGAAGCACAGCCCGAGGATCGCCGCGCTGGCCCCCCGGTCGCCGCCCTGCAGGGCCCGCAGCGCGCCCGCGAGGTCGTTCTGGAAATCCCGCTGCCAGGCCGCCGCCCAGGCCGCGATCTCGCCGCTGGCCCCGCCCGCGAGCGCCAGCACGACGGCGGTGACCGCCAGGGCCAGGAGGCTCAGCTTGAGGGCGCGCATATGAACCGGAAGCTGTCTGCGAAAAGGATGCCGATGTCGGGCAGGTCGACCGCCTCGAAGGGGTCGCCGGTCTCGTCGACCTCGGCCAGGAGGTCGCCGTATTTGGCCTCGGCCGCCTGGGTATCGGCCTCGCTGCGGCTGACCTCGCAGGTGACGGGGCCCTCCGCGGTGGGCATCTCGGGCACGTCGTAGGCCACGAAATAGGTCGGGTCATAGGCCCGCGCGAGGACCTCGCGACCCTCAAGCGCTTGGGGCTCGGGCAGGGGGCGGATGTGGCGGGTCACGAGCTGGCCCTGAACATAGCCCGCCTCGTGGTCTCGCGCGGTCCCCAGCGCCAGTTCCTCGCCGCCGAGCATAAGCTGGAAGTCGCCGGGAAAGCCGCCCTCCCAGTCGACGTCCTGGCCCGCGAAATCGGTTAGCGCGGCGTCCTCGGGCGTGCCGTCGCCGTTGCTGTCGAGGCCGTTCTCCTCGATCACCAGAATCGAGTAGAAGGCGTCGTAGCGCCATTCCACCGCCACGGCGGTGAGCCGCCCCTCGGCGTCGAACTGCAGCGCGAACTGCGTGTCGATGAAGATATGCGGATGCGCGCCCGCGCCCCCGGCCCAGAGGCCCGCGGCGCAGAGGACGGCGGGAAGGCGGTATCGGCGCATCTGGCGTCTCACGTCTCGGCTGACCCCTTTGGATGGCTTATGTCGCACAGGCCCGCGCGCTCCGCAATCGGGCGGGCGCGGCGGTTCAGGCCCTGCGCGCGCCTACGCCGAGAAGCGAGGTGGTCAGGAAGGCCAGCGCCGCGACGCAGACGATTGAGGGGCCGGCGGGCGTGTCGAACAGATAGGCCGCCCGCAGCCCCAGGACCGCGGCACCCGCGCCGATCACTGCGGCGATGACCGCCATGGCCTCGGGCGTGCGCGCCAGGGGCCGCGCGGCGGCGGCGGGGATGATCAGCAGCGCGGCAATGAGAAGGACGCCGACCACCTTGATCGCCACCGCCACGGTGATCGCCAGGGCCAGCGTCAGCACCAGCTGCTCGCGGCGCGGGTCGATGCCGTTGGCGAAGGCCAGGTCGGTGTTGAGCGTCGCGGTCAGAAGCGCCGACCAGCGCCAGGCGATCAGCGCGACGACGGCCAGCGCCCCGCTCCAGATCACCGCGAGGTCGAGCCGCGAGACCGCGAGGATGTCGCCGAAGAGATAGGCCATGAGGTCGATGCGGATGCCCTCGAGGAAGGAGACCGCGACCAGCCCGAAGGCCAGCGCGGAATGCGCAAGCACCCCCAGAAGCGTGTCCATGGCAAAGCCGCGCCCGGTCAGCGCGTTGACCGCCAGCGCCATGATCAGCGCCACCGCCAGCGCGCCTGCGAAGACCGAGACCGAAAGCGCGAGCGACAGCGCCACGCCCAGGATCGCCGCATGGGCGGTGGCATCGCCGAAATAGGCCATGCGCCGCCAGACCACGAAGCAGCCAAGAGGGGCGGCGGCCAAGGCCACGCCGATGCCCGCCAGCGTGGCGCGCAGCATGAAATCGTCGAGCATCATTCCGCCGCCTCGTTCCGGTTCTGCCTGTGCTGGTCGTCCTGGGCGTGATCGTGGTCGTGGCTGTGCCCATGCCCATGTTCGTGCCCGTGATCATGGGGATGATCGGGGTGGTGGTGATGGTCGTGATCGTGGCGATAGAGCGCCAGCGCGCCGCCGGTGCCGGGCCCGAAGAGCGCGCGGTATTCCGGCGCCGAGGCCACCACCGCCGGCGTGCCCTCGCAGCAGACATGGCCGTTCAGGCAGACCACCCGGTCCGAGGCGCTCATCACCACGTGCAGCTCGTGGCTGACCATGAGGACCGCCGTGCCGGTCTCGGCCCGGACCGCCTCGATCTGGCGGTAGAAGGCCGCCGAGCCCGGCTGGTCGAGCCCCTGCGTCGCCTCGTCGAGGATCAGCAGGTCCGGCGTCTCGATCAGCGCCCGCGCCAGGAGGACGCGCTGGAACTGCCCGCCCGAGAGCCCCGACATCTGCCGCTCGGAGAGGCCGGGCACCCCGGCGGTCTCCAGCGCGCGGCGCACCTGGGCGCGGCTCACCCGTCCGGCGAGCCGCAGGAAGCGCGCCACGGTCATCGGCAGCGTCGGGTCGATGTGCAGGCGCTGCGGCACGTAGCCGATCTTCAGCCCGGGCCTGCGCCGAACCTGTCCCGCGCTTGGCGCGACGGCCCCGATGAGCGCCCGCAGAAGCGAGGTCTTGCCCGAGCCGTTCGGCCCGACGATGGTGACGATCTCGCCCGGATCGAGCGTGAGGTCGACCTGCGACAGCACCGTCTGGCCGCCGTAGGCAAGGCTCAGGCGTTCGGCGGAAACAAGGCTCATGAGGCCTCCGGGGCGCAGGCGGGGCAGAGGCCCTCGGCCTCGATCACCGCGCGTTCGACCTGGAAGCCGGTGGCCCGGGCGGCGGCGCCGAAGGCCCCGTCGGAGGGCCGCATGTGGGTCTCGGCGACGCTGTCGCAGCCGCGGCAGATCAGGAAGGCCGGGGCGTGGTCGTCGCCCGGGCTGGCGCAGGCGATGAAGGCGTTGAGCCGCTCGATGCGATGGGCGAAGCCCTGGGTCACCAGGAACTCCAGCGCCCTATAGGCCACCGGCGGCTGCGAGGCGAAGCCCGCCTCGCGCAGGTTGTCGAGGATCTCGTAGGCGCCCACCGCGCGGTGTTCGCGCAGGAGGATCTCCAGCACCTTGCGGCGCACCGGGGTGAAGCGCAGGCCCGCCGCCCGGGACCGCTCTTCGGCCGCGGCGAGGCCCTGATCGACGCATTTGGCGTGATCGTGGCGGGCGAAGCCCAGCGGCGTCTCCTCGGGGGTGGGGCGGTCGTTTTGGTGGCTGGACATGTTATGATATATCATTTAGCTCGGGTCTCGACGTTATAAGATCACAGTTGGAGAATGTCCATGACCCGTCTCGCCGCGCCCCTGGCGCTTGCCTGCCTTGCCTCTCCGGTCCTGGCCGATGCGCCAAGCGTCGCCGTCGACATCGCGCCCGCCCATGCGCTGGTCGCGCGCGTTATGGAGGGCGTCGGGCGCCCGGACCTGGTGATTCCCTCGGGCGCGAGCCCGCATGGCTACAACCTGCGCCCCTCCGAGGCCCGCGCCCTGCAGGAGGCCGACCTGGTGGTCTGGACCGGCCCGGCGCTGACGCCCTGGCTTTCCGAGGCGCTGGGGACGCTGGCCGGCGACGCGCGGCGGCTGGAGCTTTTCGAGGTGGCGGGCACGCTCAGGCTCGAGACCCGGTCGGGGGCGCTCTTCGAGGCGCATGACCACGGCGACCATGGCGAGGAGGGCCACGAGGGGCACGGTCACGATGACCATGACGAGCACGGCGAGCATGACGATCACAGTGACCATGACGGGCATGAGCACGCGGAGCATGCCGAACACGAGGACGGGCACGCGCACGACCACGAGGGGCATGACGACCATGCCGAGGACGAGGCCGGGCATAAGGACGACGCCGCGCAGGACGACCACGGGCACGATGACCGCAAAGAAGCCGAGGGTCACGACCACGACGCCCATGCCGAGGCCGAGGACCACGGCCACGACCACGCGCCGGGCAGCCTCGACCCGCACGGCTGGCTCGCGCCCGAGAATGCCGCGCTTTGGCTCGGGGCCATCGCCGAGGCGCTCTCCGAGGTCGACCCCGAGAACGCCGAGACCTACCGCGCCAATGCCGAGGCCGGGCAGGGTGAGCTGGCCACGCTCGAGACCGAGATCGCACAGATCCTCGCGCCCCGCGACGGCGCGCCGGTGATCGTCTTCCACGACGCCTACCAGTATTTCGAGGAGAGCTTCGGCCTGAACGTCGTCGGCGCCATTTCCATCTCGGACGCCACCCCGCCGAGCCCCGCGCGGATCGCCGAGATCCAGGCGCGGATCACCGAGGCCGATGTGACCTGCGTCCTCTCCGAGCCGCAGTTCAACCCCGGCATCGTCTCGACCGTTCTGGAAGGCACCGAGGCGGGCACGGCGGTTCTGGACCCGCTCGGCGCGCATCTCGACGCGGGCGCGGCGCTCTATCCGGCGCTCCTGCGCGACATGGCGCGGTCGCTGGCGGACTGCGGCTGAGGCGCGGGCCGCGCTCGCGGCCTTGTCTAAGGTGAACGCGCGGGCCGCCTTCGGGTGGCCCGTTGTCGTTTGGGGCAGGCGGAGTCCGAAGATGGCGGGCGGCGCGAAACGCCCCCTCCGCCGCCCGCAAACCGCCCCACCAACGCGGCCCCCCGGCCACGCGCGCGGCCTTCCGCGAGCGCGTCCTCCGCAACCGCGTGGACAGCGCCGCTCGCCCCCGGCATAGGGAGGGTCCGCGCCCCCGGGCGCGCCGTCTCCGTCTTCCGATGAGGTGCCCTTTGTCCCTGCGCCGCCTGCCGCAAAAGACCTTCAGTGCCGAAGCCGGCGACGCCGCCGTCCTGCATGTCGATACCGCCAAGGTCTGCTGGCACGCGGGCAGCCGCTACGTCGTCTCGAAGGGGCGCTTGAAGCGGCTCGAACGGGTCTTCCCTTCGCGAATGGTGCAGCCGCTCCGTCCATGGCTCAAGGCGCGCGAACCCTTCGTCATCCCGGCCCGCGACTTCCGCACACCACGCCCCATCGAGGAGGAGCAGCGGGTGCGGCTGGCGGCGGATTTCGTCGCCAAGCGCGGCGCGCCGCGGGAGACGCTCTGGTTCGCCATGCTCTCGGATGCGCTCGCGCGCGACGGGCTGGCACGGCACAAGGGCATCGAGATGCGGAGCGAGGCCGAGATCCTGGAGTTCCTCGAGGGCTACGTGGGCGGCATCGTCCAGAGCCTCGAGACCGAGGGCTTCTCGCGCGATGTGGCGACCTACGAGTCGAGCGCGCTGGTCGACGCCGAGGGGCGGGTGCTGAAGTCGAGCTCGGGCAACCACCGCTTCGCCATCGCGCGGGCGCTGGGGCTCAAGCGCTTCCCCCTGCGCATCGTGGGCGTGCACGAGCATTGGCTGGCGGGCCTGGAGCGAGAGCCGCGCGACCTGGCGGGGCTGATCGCGGCGCTGCGCGAGGTGGAGCGGGCGCACGCCTGAGGGCGCGTGGGGCAGGGCGCGGGCGACGGTATCGCGACCCTGATGAACTCCGGGCGACGCATCGCCCGAACCTGCCGCCCGCGTTACCCGACCCGCCGCAGGAAGCGCTGCAACCGGGGATCCTGCGGCGCGTCCAGCACCTGGCTCGGCGGGCCTTGTTCGACCACGCGGCCACCCTCCATGAAGACCACGCGGTCGGCGATCTCGCGGGCGAACTGCATCTCGTGGGTCACGATCAGCATGGTCTGGCGGCGCTCGGCCACCCGGCGCATGAGGTCCAGGACCTCGCCCACCCATTCGGGATCGAGCGCCGAGGTCGGCTCGTCAAAGAGCATCAGCTCCGCGCCGATGGCCATGGCCCGGCCGATGCCGACGCGCTGCTGCTGGCCGCCCGAAAGCGCCGCGGGGAAGCTGTCGGCCTTCTCGGCGAGGCCGGTCTCGGCCAGCACCTCGAGCGCCTTGGCCTCGGCCTCGGCACGCGGTCGGCCCTGCACCGTGACCAGCGCCTCCATGATGTTCTCCTTCGCCGTCTTGTTGGCGAAAAGCGCGTAGTTCTGGAAGACGAAGGCGGTGGCCCGGCGCAGCGCCAGCACGTCGCGCTTGGAGGCGCGCGCGGCGTCGACCGAGACATCACCTACGGTGATCGTCCCGGCCTCGGGCCGGTCGAGGAAGTTCAGGCAGCGCAGGAGCGTCGACTTGCCGGTGCCCGAGGGGCCGATCACCACGACGCGCTCGCCGTCGGCGATGTCGAGGTCGATGCCGTCGAGCACCGCCGAGGCGCCGAAACTCTTGCTGAGACCACGGAGGGAAATCATCGCGCGTAGGCCCTGTTCAGTTGCGTCTCGAGCCGTTTCTGGCCCTGGTTCAGAAGCTCGACCATGACCCAGTAGATCAGCGCCACCACCAGGAAGGCCTCGAAGTAGAGGAAGCTGCCCGAGGCCTCTTTTTGGGTCGCGCCCATCATCTCGGTCACGCCGAGGGTGAAGGCCAGCGAGGTGCCCTTGATCATGTCGATGAAGTAATTGACGAGCGTCGGCGCGGCGATGCGGCCCGCCTGCGGCAGGATGATCCGCCGCATCATCTGGCCCTGGGTCATGCCGATCGACTGCGCGGCCTCCCACTGGCTGCGGTCGACGCCGGTGATCGCGGCGCGGATCGCCTCGGCCATATAGGCCGAGAAGTGCAGCGTGAGGCCCATGATCGCCGCCGTGACCCCGTTGATCTGGGTCAGGAAGGACAAGACCTGCGGCAGCCCGTAGTAAAAGAGGAAGAGCTGCACCAGGAGCGGCGTGCCGCGGAAGAAGCTGATGAAAAGGACCACCAGCCAATCGAGGCCGGGCACGCGGATCACCCGCTCGACGGCCAGGAGCGAGGCCAGCACCAGCGCGCAGGCCATGGCCGCCAGCGCCATGAACAGCGTAAGCGGCACATAGCCCAGAATCACGGGCACGAGCCCGAGCATGTAGTCGAGGTCGAGCCCGCGCATTGCTCAGTTCACTCCGTGGCTGCCGTGGTGATGTCGCTGTCGAACCACTTCTGCGAGATCTCGGCCAGCGTGCCGTCCTCCTTCAGGGTGGTCAGCGCGGCGTCGACGCGGTCGCGCAGGGCGCGGCCGTCCTCGGTGTCGCGGAAGGGCAGGGCGTTGCGGATCTCCGAGAAGGGCTGGCCGGCCAGCTCCAGCGGCAGCGGGCTTTCCTGGATCACCTGCGCCGAGGAGACCCGGTCCATCACGAAGGCATCGACCCGGCCAAGCGCGGTGTCCTGCTCGATGTTGGTCTCATAGGTGCGGATCTCGATCTCGTCGGCATAGGGCAGGTCGCGCAGGAGCAGCTCGAAGTTCGAACCGAGGTTGACCGCGACGGTGCGGCCCTTGAGGTCCTCGACGCCCGCGATCTCGGTGTTGCCGGCCTTGGTCACCACCTGCGCGCCGTCGATGACGTAGGGTTGGGTGAAGGCAAAGGCCTCCTGCCGTTCGGGCGTGATTGTGATCTGGTTGGCGATCGTGTCGATGCGGCCCGCTTCGAGCGCGCCGATCAGCCCGGAGAAGGACATGGTCTCGAAGGTGATCTCGAGGCCCGCTTCCTCGCCGACGGCTTCCATGACGTCGACCTCAAAGCCCTGCAGCTCGTCCTGGCGCACGAAGGTGAAGGGGAAGTAGCCGCCCGACATGCCGACGCGCAGGCTGTCGGCCTCTTGCGCGGTGGCGGTCCCGGCAAGGCCCGCGGCGGTGACGGCGGCGGCGAGAATGGGTTTCAGCATCTGGTGGCTCCTTTGGGAGGGGGCGGTGTGTCGGGCGTCAGACCTGTCCCCGGGCGCGCCGGGGATCAATGGGGCGGCCGAAATAAGGCCGCGCGTCCGGGCCTTAACCACAAGCGGCGAACAGTGTTCCGGGGCGCGGGACATTCCCCGGGACGGATGTTCCAAGGCCCCGCCGGAGATACCGACGGGGCCCTGTCAGCCCTCGCATAAAGGGCAGCCTCAAAGGCGTTAAACGATCAGGCCGCCTTGTCCTGCGCCTTGGTCCATTCGAACTTCTGGAACGGCTTGTCGACCGGGGTCTCGGCCAGGTGGTTGACGTAGTTCGACATCACCTTCTGCGAGACGCCCAGCACAACCTCGAGCACCTGGCGCTTGGTGAAGCCCGCGTCGAGGAAGGCCTTCATCGCCGCGTCATCGACATTGCCGCGGCCGCGGACGACGGCCAGGGTGAAGTCGCGCAGCGCCTCGAGGCGGTCATTCGGCAGCTTGGTCTCGTTGCGCAGCGCCTCGGTGATCTCGTCGTCGACACCCATGTTCTTGGCGATGCCGGTATGCGCGGGGACGCAGTAGTGGCAGGCGTGCTCGACGTTGATCGACTGCCAGACCACGGTCAGCTCGTCCTTGTCGAAGGAGGAGTCCTGGAACAGCGCGTGCAGCCGCTGGTAGCCCTCGAGGAGGCCCGGCGCCTCGGCCATGACCGCGTGCAGGCTGGGGATCATCCCGAAGGCCTTCTGCGAGTTCTCGAGCAGCGGCTTGCTGTCTTCGGGGGCGCTGTCCTGATCGTGAAGCGTGAAGTCGGTCATTGCTGTGCCTTTCCGCGTTGTCTGTCGCGCCGCCTCTCTGGCGGCCTGCCCAAGACATCGGTCTTTTGAGCGATCACTCAAGGGGTGGGTTTGAGTAATCACTCAAACGTGAGGCGAACTCGCGCCCCCGCGACAGCGGCGGAGAGCGCCCCTATATTGGCGCCATGACACGCGCCCGCCCCTATGACCGCGAGACCGCCCTGGCCGCCGCGATGGAGCTTTTCTGGTCGAAAGGCTTCCACGCGACCTCGCTGCGCGACCTTGAGGCGGCGCTGCAGATGAAGCCCGGCAGCATCTACGCGGCCTTCTCCAGCAAGGAGGCGCTCTTCCGCGCGGCGCTGGAGCGGTATTTCACCGCCCAGCGCGCCGGCCTGGCCGAGAGCCTGGCCCAGGAGGGCGCCCCCCTGGCGGCGCTCGCCGCGCATCTGCGCGAGACCGCGCGGCGCGCCGCCGAGGACCGCGCCTGCATGTTGGTCAAGACGGTGCTGGAATGCGCCGGCAGCGCCGCGCCGCTGGGGGCCCTGGCGCGCGACTACCTCGACGCGCTGCAGGAGGATTTCGCGGCTGCCTTCGCCCGGGCACAGGCGCAGGGCGAGCTGCCCGAGGGGGCCTCGGTCAATCGCCTCGCGCGGCGCTACCAGGCCGATGTGATCGCGCTCAAGGTCGAAGGCCAGCGCGGCACCCCGGCGGCGGAGCTGGTGGCGCTCGGGGAAGACATGGCGCGCGAGGTGGAAGCGCTGCGGCGTCCGGTGTGAGCGGCTTGGTGGGTCAGCAGGGCTGACCTCTGAGGCCCGCGCGGGCAGGGGGCTTCTTTGGCTCTGCGCCCTCCGCCCCTCAGCTCTCGACCAACCCCTCCGCCACCCGCGCGCCGATGGCGAGCGAGGCAGTCAGCCCGGGGCTCTCGATCCCGAACAGATTGACCAGTCCCGGCAGCCCATGCGCGCCCTCGGTCTGGATCTCGAAATCGAAGGCCCCGCCGCCGGGGCCGCGCAGCTTCGGGCGCACGCCGCTGTAATCGGGTTCGAGCCGCCCTTCGGGCAGGCCGGGCCAGTAGCGCCGGATCGCGGTCTCGAAAGCCTCCGCCCGCGCGGGATCAACACCATAGTCGATACTCTCGGGCCCCGTGCCCTCGGGCAGCCAGTCCACGTCCGGGCCGAAGCGCAGCGCGCCGCCGAGGTCCAGCGTCGCATGGATGCCGAGCCCGCCGTCGACCGGCACCGGGTAGATCAGGCAGTCGAAGGGCGACCGCCCGGTGAAGCGGAAATAACACCCCTTGGCGAGCCATTGCCGGGGCCGGTTCTCCGCCGGCAACCCGGCGATCCTCTCGGCCAGCCCCGGCGCCCAGAGCCCCGCCGCATTGACCAGCCGCCGGGTGGTGATGCGCGTGGGCTCGGCGCCGCCCGTGTCGACCGCGTAGCCGCCCGGGATTGGCGTGACCCCGGTGACCGGCGTGCGCAGCACCAGGAGCCCGCCGCGCGCCTCGAGCCAGGCGATGAGCTGCACGAGGTAGCCGTGGCTGTCGAATATCCCGGTCTCGGGCGACCAGAGCGCGGCGCTGGCGCGCAGCTCGGGCGCGCGGGCCGTCACCTCGCGGCGCGAGAGGAGCCGTAGCCCCTCGACCCCGTTGGCCCGCCCGCGCTCGAGGATCTCGGAGAGGCGCTCTTCCTCGGCGGCATCGCTGGCCACGACCAGCTTGCCGCATTTGGCATGTCCGACGTTCTGGTCGCGCAGGAAGTCGTAGAGCCGCCGCCGCCCGGTGACGCAGAGCGCGTGTTTCAGACTGCCCGTCGGGTAATAGAGGCCCGCGTGGATCACCTCGCTGTTGCGCGCCGTGGTGCCTTCGCCGGGCTGCGGGCCGGCTTCGAGCACCAGGACGCTCTGCCCCCGCTCGGCCAGCTCCGCCGCCGTCGCGAGGCCGACGGCGCCCGCGCCGATCACCAGGCTGTCGAAGTCTGTCTGCGGCACGCGGGGGGCCTCCGTGCTGAGGGGTGGCGTGGTGCAGGAGTAACGCGCGGTGCGGGGAATGGCGAGCGTGCGGGAGATGTGTGGCGCGACCCGATGCCTGTGGCTGCGGCCTGCGTTGGGGGCCGAGCGCTTTGGCAAATGTAGACCTCGCGCGATCCGGCACGATTTCCATTGGACAGATAGCCCCGAGTGCGCTTGCACCTCCCAAGCCCAAGCCCAAGCCCAAGCCCAAGCCCAAGCCCAAGCCCAAGCCCAAGCCCAAGCCCAAGCCCAAGCCCAAGCCCAAGCCCAAGCCCAAGCCCAAGCCCAAGCCC